>JAFRCB010000053.1 GCA_017404585.1 Lachnospiraceae bacterium | reverse complement strand
TGCCTGTCCCTGTCTTACTTACCAGGTGTCTTAAGATATGAATCCCTTGCACTAAGCGCGGCACCTGCTGCACCTGCGTATCTGTCGTCAGGATCAGCGCAGACTTCACAGTGAAGCACACTGCTCAGACGTTCTCTCAGGTAATCAAACCCGCACAGTCCGCCTGTCAGACAGACTGTTTTTCCGAGGTCGAAATGGCTGGCCTGTGAGGATACCTTTTTGACGATCGAGTCGACCACGGCAAACGCGATGTTCTCCCGGCTCTCGCCGCGGCCGATGAGGCTTATGACTTCCGACTCTGCGAAGACTGTGCACATGGAACTTATGGATACACCGCTTCCCTGGGAGGCAAGATCGAACAGGGTGCCGAGACTTACTCCCATTGTATTGGCCATGACTTCCAGGAACCTACCGGTACCGGCAGAGCACTTGTCGTTCATCATAAAGTCCACTACTCTTCCGTTTGCCACCTGGATGATTTTGGTGTCCTGGCCGCCGATATCGATTACCGTCATGTCCTTTGCACCATGGATATGTATCGCTCCCCTTGCGTGGCACGTGATTTCAGTCACAGCTTTATTGGCAAACGGAACGGACACTCTTCCGTAGCCTGTAGCTACGACCGGGCATTCAGCTGTCTCGTATCCTGCTTCTGCGAGGCGCAGCCGGACTGTATCTGCCGTGTCAACGCTGCTCCAGCCGGTCGGCATGACGAACAGCATCACGGGGCTGCAGTTTTCGTCCAGAACAGCGGTTTTTGTGCTGGTTGAACCGATATCAATACCAATAAAATATCGCATTATAGTTCTCCCTTAAAATTCCCTCCCGCGGCGCTGCCGCAGGGAGGGTGTGTGTCAGCAAAATCGATTTCGATTTGGACGGATCTGGCATGGCATCTCAACGATGCTGTGATATTCCGCGTCGGATCGCTCAAGATACGACCGGACAGCATCAATGTCTTCCTGCTTTACAAGAAGAGACATTCCGCAGGAAAGCTCTCCCTGAATGGAGCGGGGCGTCGGTGCTATACGCGCATTAAGCCCCTCCTCCTTCAGCATATCGAGCAGGGCCAGCCCCTGGGTGTAGTTGGCAAAAAGAATGTAATAATTCAGTTCCACCGTGTCCATTTATCCGAGCATCTCCACGAAAGCCCCTATTCTTGTGCGGAGCTGTTCGGCATCCGTATCTGTGTAATCGGTCTCGATGCCGAGAACAGGTATTCCTGCTTCTTTGAGGGCTTTCTCAACGGCATATCCTTCTGTGTCATAGAGGCAGCAGAACTTGAGATTGACGTCGATCACGCCGTCCGCCTTGTACTCTTTCGCAAGGCGGATGATGTCGTCGATGCGGCCTGTGTTAGGTGTGAAGCATGCGCAGTTATTCTTCATATAACGCTCGGAAAGAGCCCGGAACTGGCCTTCCAGTGTTGTCTGCGTCTCATCGACCGGATTCTCGAAATACCTGGTTCCGGTACACATCTCTTCGCATACGACAGCCGCTCCACTTGTCTCGATGATGTGGTGCAGCTTCCAGTTCGGAATGGCAAGCGGTGTGCCGGTAAGGAGAATGCGCTTTGTGCCTGCTGGGAAGACAGACACATTGTTCTTAATGCGCTCATCCAGCTCATCTGCCAGTTTATTGCACATCTGTGCGCAGCGGACCGGATCGTCGAAGAATGCGATCTGGGTCATGAGCAGGCGGTCTTTGCCGCTGATGGGGATGACGTCTCCCTTTGTTGCCGCGAAGACACGCGCCATGGCCTTTCGCTTTTCGTTGATGATCTTTATGGCGTCATTCAGCTTTTCTACCGTGATCTTGTTGCCGGTAAAGTCCTCTACGACCTTCGCAAATTCGGCAATTTCGCAAGCCCACTTCTGAATATCCTTTTCACGCTTCATCTGCGGGATGTCCATAATGTACATGGGAACTTCTTTTCCGAGGATCTCCCATGCCTTCTTCTTTCCGTCGCATGTTGTCTCGCCGACATACATATCCGCAATGCAGAAGAACGGACATGTCTTGTCGAGTCTTGCACCGACAGAAGCCTTGATCAGCGGGCATGTGGATTTCGGCAGGACCTTTTCTCCGCCGGGGACCCAGAACTGGGAGCCGCCGCACAGGCCTGTCACGATTCCGTTGGCTGCGATAACGACTTCATCGGGAACATACACGCAGAAAGTGCCGAATACTTTCTGGCCGTTTTTCTGAGCTTCGATCAGCTCGGCGGGGCGTATACCGTGAATCTCCGATACGACAAAATCCCAAAAGCCCATGCCTTCAGGTCTGTTTTCCTGAGACAGGTAGACGTCACCGAACGCAGACGGCAGCACCTGACAGAGCTGATCATGCGTATCCAGATCCATGCCCAGGTATTTCCACATTTAAACATAGTTAGACATTATATATATCCTCCTCGCTTAGTTATATGAGCTGCCCTGCCCGGGCAGCAAATGATTCAAGTCTGACTCGCATGTTTCGGACATTCGGGACTACATCTCTAACAGAATTTAGATGACTGCCTCGATGCGTGTACCCAGCTGTCCGCTGCCGCCCTGTGAGATGTCACTCTCAATGCCCAGATCCGGACCGCCGAGAGCTGCCATGATTAAACTGACAGAGAAAGC
>JAFRCB010000052.1 GCA_017404585.1 Lachnospiraceae bacterium | reverse complement strand
GCCCGATTCCTGGCTGCTGCCGCATGCAGCAAAGGCCAGTGCAATGCACACAAGTAATGCCAATGATATAAATTTTTCAGCAAGTGCCTTTAAAGATTTCATCTGACTTCCTTCAGGTATTATGTCTGTCTGACGAGCGGTATGCGGACCTGGAACGTCGAGCCCTCGCCCGGCCTGCTGTTCACCTTGATCACCCCTCGAAGGAGTACGATAACGCTCTTTGTTATGGCAAGACCAAGTCCTGTGCCCTCGATCTCGGTTGAATGAGATTTATCCCCCCTGTAAAATCTCTCATATATATGCTCCTGCTCCTCCTCGGGGATCCCCACCCCGGAGTCGGAGATCACTACATAGAAATACTTGCGGTCAGCATCGAGGTTGACCCGCACCCAGCCGTCATCAACATTGTACTTTACCGCATTCTCTATGAGATTGCTGAGAGCGAGCTCGAGCTTGCTGGCATCGACCTCGGCGACGACCGAAACGACCTTTTCAAATGAGATTTTAATACCTCTTTTATCCGCGATAGGCCGCAGTCTTTTTATAATGGCTTCGATGATCCACGCGACATCGGTCTTCTCAATATTGAGCACGGCTGCTTTCTTATCAAGGCGAACCATGGTGAGAAGATCCTGTATCATCAGGTTCATTCTGTCAATTTCCTGAGTAATGTCCTGCATGAACTCTTTATACAGCTCGACAGGCACATTTTCCTGTCCGTTCAGTGAATCCGCGAGGACCTTCATGGATGTAAGAGGTGTCTTCAGCTCATGAGAGACATTGGAGACGAAGTCCTGACGCGAACTGTCCATTGCCCGGACCCGGGACAGCATCTGGTTGAATGCCGTGGTGATCTGTAAAGTTTCAGTGTAATCCGGTACTGAAATTGCCTCGTCCTGATATCCGTCAGTGACGTCTTCGATGGCATGAGTGACTCTCATGAACGGCCGGACGAGAATGCCGGCGAGAATATAACCGAGAATGAGCATTACAAATGACGCAATCACCGTGACTGTAAGACCCCTGTTCTCCAGAAGACGGGCATTCTGTGCGATTTCATTGGTGGAGACAGAAATGAGCAGGACACCTGTGACCCGGCTTTTGACCTCGATCGGAAATGTCATGATAATATAGTCATTGCGGTCATCATACTGCGACGTGCCCTTGCCGCTCTCAAAGCAGCTGACGACTTCCTTTGACACGGACGTCTTTCCTATGTCAACATCATAGGTATCTGTGACGACCTTAAAATCTTCATCGATAATGGCTATGCGCCCGTTGTAGACATTTGAAAGAAGCGCGAGCTCACTGTTCACTACCCGGGAATCCAGATTGTTCAGATAATCCTCAGAGTCTAAATGAGCACGCAAAATGTCGCACTGATTCTTTACGCTCGACTCACGTAAAGAAACAGCGCGATTCTTATAACTTCTGCTTACGACATTGGTCGCGATTATACACGGTACAATACCGATCAGGATCAGAATGACCATGAACCGGAACCGGAGGCTCCGGACAAATATCCCTTTCGGCTGTTTATCAGCTCTGGAAATAATAACCTACACCCCACTTAGTATGAACATATTTCGGATCCGACGGGTTCTCCTCGATCTTCTCGCGCAGGCGGCGGATATGAACGTCCACGGTACGCACATCACCCGGGTACTCATATCCCCAGACAATATTCAGAAGGTTCTCACGACTGTAGACCTTGTTCGGATTGAATACGAGCAGCTCAAGGACATCGAATTCCTTGGCCGTAAGATATATTTCTTTGCCGTTCACATAGACGCGGCGGCTGTCACAGTCCATCCTGAGTCCGGCGATCTCGACAGTTTTTGTCTGGGCCTTATCATCCGCCGGTCTCTTGGACCTGCGGAGAATAGCCTTGATCCTTGCCTTCACCTCAAGAATATTGAACGGCTTCGTTATATAATCATCAGCGCCGTACTCAAGGCCGAGGATCTTGTCCATATCCTCCCCCTTGGCGGTCAGCATTATGATCGGGACCGAGGAGAACTCTCTGATCTGCTGGCAGACCTCGAGTCCTGAGAGCTTGGGAAGCATGAGGTCAAGCAGAATGATATCGAACTCCGTCTGTTTGGCGTACTGCACTGTTTCTTCGCCGTCGTACGCGCATGTAACTTCATATCCATCCTGCTCCAGTGAAAAACGTATGCCCTTAACAATCAATTTTTCGTCATCTACGACCAATACTCTTCTCGCCATCTATAACTCCTAACTGACATCAATGTCGTCCTTAATCTTATTATAAAGCGCCTCCCCGATCCCGCTGACTTTCATAATGTCGGCGGTCTCGCGGAATGCACCGTTCGTCTCTCTGTATTCTATAATCGCCAGAGCTTTGGCTTCACCTATGCCCGAAAGGGACGTGAGTTCCTCAGCCGAGGCTTTGTTGATATTGATCTTCCCCTGCGATACCGGGTCAGCAGCAGGGACGTCATATTCAAAGGTTTCAGGATCCAGCCCCTCCGTCTCCTCCTTCGTAAAGACTGTGATCTGTTCCCCATCAACAAGGACTCTTGCCTGATTAACAAATGCCTCGTTGGCCTCCGGCGTCATTCCGCCGGCCATCCGGATCGCTTCATAAACGCGCGAACCTTCCGGAAGCACATACACTCCGGGTTCTCTGACCGCGCCGCAGACATAGATAAAGATATTACCGGCCTCTTCTACGCTCTGATCAGACGAATCAGCTGCCTCGTCACTTCCTTTTGCGGAAGGACTTCCCGAAAGACTGATATCCTCGCCATCTGCTCTCGATCCATCCGATACGGATTCCGTCCCAAAATATTCTTCGGCGATATCCTGCTGTGTATTTACGGATTCATCTCTGTTATGCGAACAGCCGCATAAGAAGAGAAAAGCCATGACAAATGCCGCCATGGATTTCGCAGTTTTTCTCAACATAAGTGCACCTCCAGTCATTGCTGTACCGGCACGTGCACGCTTTAATTTTAACGAATCTCATGTCAAAAAACAAGATAGATTTACGAATTTGCGCAGAGAGAAAGGGCCGTCGCAAGACAGCCCTTTCTTTATGTGTATATCTCAAACCGTTCTGAAAGGAGTCCATCCTGTTCTTCAGATGCATTCCTCAAGGATCGCCATCGCCTCGTCCACATCCTCCTTCGTGATGATGAGCGGCGGGACAAAGCGCAGCACGTTAGATCCGGCGCTGATTATGAGAAGTCCTTTCTCAAGCGCTCTCTTTGTCACTTCCCCAACGGGCACTTCCTTCGCAAACTCAAGCCCTCGGATAAGGCCGAGACCGCGGTGAGCAGTCACGCATGCATGCTTTTCGGCAAATGCGTCGAGCGAGGACGCCAGATACTCCGAAATCTCCTTCACATGTGAGATCAGGCCGATTTTCTCGTACAGGCTGAAAACTTCCGCGACAGCAGTGCAGACGAATGGGTTCCCGCCGTAAGTCGTGCCGTGGTCACCCGGCATGAGGCCTTTGGCAGCTGCCTTCTCGTTAAGGACAAAAGCTCCGACCGGAACACCGCAGCCGAGAGCCTTCGCGCAGGTCACAATATCCGGCTTTATGCCGTACTGTTCGTAAGCCCACATAGTCCCGGTGCGTCCCATGCCGCACTGGATCTCATCAAGAATCAGCAGGATATCCTTCTCATCGCAGATCCTGCGGATCCCCTGAAGGAACTCCGGATCTGCCGGATAGATGCCTCCTTCTCCCTGAACTGTCTCAAGGAGAATCGCGCAGGTCGTATCATTGACAAGATCAAGTACACTCTGCAGATTATTGAATTCCGCAAATACGACTCCGCCCATAAGCGGCTTGAACGGATCCTGGTAGTGGGCGTTGCCTGTGACGGACAGAGCGCCGACGGAGCGGCCGTGGAAGGAGCTCTTCATCGCGATGATCTCATGGTTGTTCTTACCGTCTTTCATCCATGCGTATTTCCTCGCGGACTTGATCGCGCCCTCGATTGCTTCCGCACCGCTGTTGGTGAAGAAAACTTTGGAGAGCCCGGTGGATTCGACAACTGCCTTTGCCGCCAGGGCAAGCGGTTCATGGTAATAGAGGTTTGACGTGTGGAGCACTTTATCGATCTGCGCCTTCAGCGCCTCATCGTATTCCGGATAGTGGTAACCGAGGGCATAGACAGCAATACCCGCCATAAAATCCAGATATTCTTTTCCCTCTGAATCCCAGACATGGGTCCCCATTCCCCGGTCAATGGAGATAGGGAAACGGTTATAGGTATGCAGCACATACTCATCGACAGTGGTCATAATCTCCTGCTGATTCATTATTTGTACCTCTCTGTATTTTAATTCATTAATGCAGAATTCTCACGAATTAATGCGTGAGATGATGGACAAGTGGACCGGCGCCGGAAACGCCCGCGCCTCACAGCACTTACTTATCACCGTGATAATATCGGCTGCCTTCCTCGTCGATGATTGCCGTTCCGATACCCTTGTCAGTAAAGAACTCAAGGAGCAGCGAGTGCTCTACTCTTCCGTCAAGAATATGGACGCGGGAAACGCCCTGCTTAATAGCCTCAATGCAGTTCTGAAGCTTCGGAAGCATTCCGCCGCCCGCATTGCCGGAGGCGATGAATTTCTCCGCGTCATCTATTGTCAGTTCGGAAATCAGTGTCGACGGATCGTGCGGATCCTCGTATACGCCCTCAATATCGCTGAGGAATACGAGCTTGCCTGCCTGCATTGCGGTCGCGATCGCGCAGGCTGCATCGTCGGCATTCACGTTATACGACTTGCAGTCCTCCTCACCGAGACCGATCGGGCAGATGACCGGAACGAAATCATTTTCGAGCAGAGTGTTGATCAGTGTCGTGTCGACTTTTGTGACTTCACCGACAAAGCCGATATCGCGGCCGTCCGCGAGTTCTCTCTTCTTAACACGCATCGTTCCTCCGTCCTTGCCGGAGATGCCGCAGGCCTTGATGCCGTTTCCTTCCATGTACTGAACAAGACCCTTATTGACCTTACCAAGCACCATCTCGGCGATCTCCATGGTCGTTGCATCGGTCACGCGGAGGCCGTTCACGAACTCCGGAGTCTGTCCGGAGAGCTTGACCCATTTGCTGATCTCCTTTCCTCCGCCGTGAACAATGATCGGCTTCATGCCGACAAGCTTGAGGAGCGTCACGTCCTTGACGACACTCTTCTTCAGGTGTGAATCCGTCATCGCGGATCCGCCGTATTTGACTACGATCGTCTTTCCGTTGAACTCGCGGATGTAGGGCAGCGCTTCGATGAGCACCTGCGCCTTTTCCAGCCATAGATCCATATTTTCTGCCATACTCTTCTCCTCCTTAGCCTTATTTGTCCGCTATGCCGGCACATCTTCCGGTGCCGCATTCTCCATGTGCTCCGGCTTCTTATGCAGCCACGCCCCGGAGAATACCTTCTATATGTTATGAGCGGTAATCCGCGTTGATATCCACGTATGCGTGTGTGAGGTCACAGCCCCAGGCTTCCGCGGAGGCATCGCCCATCTTCATATCACAGGTTGCCGTGATTGCGTCTTCAGAGAGAATTTTTGTTGCAAATTCCTCACTGTAGCCGGTCGAAACACCGTTCTCAAGAATTTTGAGCTCTCCCGCTGCACTCGTAAGATACAGATCGACCTTCTCCGGATCGAACATCGCGCCTGAATAACCGAGCGCGCAGAGGATACGTCCCCAGTTCGCGTCGTGACCGTAGATTGCAGCCTTAGTGAGAGACGATGACACAACTGAGCGCGCAAGTATCCGCGCGTTCTCCTTCGTGTCAGCATTTATGACCTTCACCTCAAAGAGGCAGGTTGCGCCCTCGCCGTCCCTCGCCAACTGCGTGGATAATGACGTCATAACTGCATGGAGAGCGTCATGGAAAATCTTATAATCCTCATCCTCTGAAATAATGTCCGCATTGCCGGCAAGACCGTTGGCCATCAGAATACATGTGTCATTGGTGGACGTATCACCGTCAACGGAGACCATATTGAACGTCTCGGGGACAACATCCGAGAGCGCTTTCTGAAGCATCTTCTTGGAGATAGCCGCATCCGTTCCGATGAAGCAGAGCATCGTGCACATATTCGGATGAATCATGCCCGAGCCCTTGCAGCAGCCGCCGATCGTCACCGTCGTTCCGTCAGAGAGGGTGATCTCGCAGGCAGCTTCCTTGGATACAGTGTCAGTAGTCATAATGGCCCTTGCGCATGACAGTCCGTCCTCGCGCGTGGAACCGAGTTTTTCCTTCAGCATGCCGCAGCCGGCTGTGATCTTATCGATCGGGATCTGCTGACCGATGACGCCGGTGGACGCGACCAAGACCTCGAGCGGATCGATGCCGAAGCTGCGTGCAGCTGCCTCCGCTGTCTGTCTGCAGTAGGCCAGACCCAGCTGACCGGTGCATGCATTTGCAACACCGGAGTTGATCACGACCGCCTGTACAAGACCGCCTGATCTTACTATATCGCGGTCCCAGATGACCGGAGCTGCCTTGACCACATTGGTCGTGAATGTACCTGCCGCCTCGGCGGGAACTTCCGAATATATCATCGCCATATCAGCGCTTCCGTTCTTTTTGATGCCTGCCGCGCCGCCTGCGGCAAAAAAACCTTTTGCGGATGTAATACCGCCGTCTATAACTTTCATATGCCCTCCTCAGATATTTTTACGGCACATTTTCTATCTGTCCGAACCTTATAAATAATATATCAACAGTTAAAAAAAGTAAACCTCATTATTATTTGCATAATTATACATTCCGTTTGCATATTATGCAACATATTTCTGAATTTTATGCAGACACTTGCATAATGGATGCATAAGGTGTATAGTATATCTCGTTGCGGGGCCGCAAAGAAAAAGATTTGCATTACGCGAAAAATCATATACAATGTAAAGATACCGGCATACGGTCCCATTTGTACTAAATACCAGGAGGATATTATTATGAGCAAAGAGAAAGTGGTACTTGCCTACTCAGGCGGTCTGGACACGACAGCTGTCATCCCGTGGCTTAAAGAGACATTCGGATACGAAGTCATCTGCTGCTGCGTAGACTGCGGACAGGGCAGTGAGCTGGACGGTCTCTCCGAGAGGGCACAGCTTTCCGGAGCTGCCAAATTATATATCGAGGACATCAATGATGATTTTGCCGAGAACTTCATTATGCCCTGCGTACAGGCAGGCGCTGTCTATGAAAATAAATACCTGCTCGGCACATCCATGGCCCGCCCCGCTATCGTAAAGAAACTGGTCGAGATCGCGCGCAAGGAAGGCGCTGTCGCGATCTGCCACGGCGCTACAGGCAAGGGCAACGATCAGATCCGCTTCGAGCTGGGCATCAAAGCCCTTGCTCCGGATATCAAAGTCATCGCCCCGTGGCGTATGACGGATCTCTGGACAATGAAGTCCCGCGACGACGAAATCGAGTACTGCAAGGCTCACGGCATCGATCTTCCGTTCGACCACTCCCAGAGCTACAGCCGCGACCGCAACCTGTGGCACATCAGCCACGAAGGTCTCGAGCTCGAAGATCCGTCCCTGGCTCCGAATTATGAGCATATGCTCGTCCTCTCCGTCTCCCCGCAGAAAGCTCCGGACAAGGAGACAGAGATCACAATGACATTTGAAAAGGGCATTCCGACTTCCGTCTACGGCACGCAGATGAAGGTCGCCGACATCATCCGCACACTGAACAAGATCGGCGGCGAGAACGGCGTCGGCATCGTGGATATCGTTGAGAACCGCGTCGTCGGCATGAAGTCCCGCGGCGTCTATGAGACACCGGGCGGAACGATCCTCATGGAGGCTCACAAGCAGCTTGAGGAGCTCGTCCTCGACCGGGCTACAATGGAATTCAAGAAGACCGTCGGCGACAAGCTCGCTCAGGTCGTCTACGAGGGCAAATGGTATACGCCGCTCTGCGACGCGCTGATCGCATTTGCAAAATCCACACAGGAGTATGTGACAGGAGAAGTCAGGTTCAAGCTCTACAAGGGCAACATCATCAAGGCCGGCACGACTTCCCTGTACAGCCTTTACAGCGAACCCCTCGCTTCCTTCACGACCGGCGATATGTATGATCACCATGACGCGGACGGCT
>JAFRCB010000051.1 GCA_017404585.1 Lachnospiraceae bacterium | reverse complement strand
GAACTCTCAGCTATCTCGTTTATGACTGTTCCAAGTCCTCCGCGCGTCACGTCGCGCATTGTCCTGACATCTATTCCAGCCGCGAACAGCGCGTCCACAATATCGTTAAGCGCCGCGCAGTCGCTTGTAATTTCATTTTCTATTTCCATCCTGTGGCTCAGTATGCAGGCGTGATGATCTCCCAGATTGCCCGAGCAGATTATGACATCACCCTCGCGGCAGTTTGCGCTGCTTACGTCACGTCCCTCCGGGATTACGCCGATGCCTGTCGTGTTTATGTACATTCCGCCGTTGCCTTCGACAACCTTTGTGTCCCCGGCGACGATAATAACTCCGGCGTCACGCGCCTGAGCCGCCATCGATCCTACAATCTGATCGAGCAGTTCTGTTTCAAGCCCTTCCTCCAGAATGAATCCGCAGGTCAGGTACTTAGGCACCGCTCCCATCATAAGCAGATCGTTGACTGTACCGCAAACACACAGTTTGCCGATGTCACCGCCCTTGAAAATGAGCGGCGTAACAACGAACGAGTCCGTACTGCAGGCGATGCGGTCCGCCGGAATGTCCAGCACTGCCGCGTCTTCCATCTTAGCCAGTACATCGTTGCTGAAATGCTTTCCGAATATGTCTTTCATGAGCTGGGCAGAGGATTTGCCTCCGCTGCCGTGAGCCATTGTGATTTTCATTTATCTTCCTCTATCTTCCTCCAGTCAGCGCTGATTGCGCCGCTTAGTGTCTGTTTCTGTACCAGATGCCGCATGATCCCTCGCTGGACACCATGCACGGCCCGAAAGGTTCCATCGGAGTACAGCTTCCTCCTGCGAACATCGGGCACTGATCCGGATTGATTCTGCCTGTAATCACATCGCCGCATCTGCAGCCTTCAGGCAGTTCCATGTCTTCATCGAGACCGCGGCTTCCGCCGTCGTACTCTGAGAATTCGTCCCTGAGATACAGGCCGGAGTCTTCAATCAGCCCCAGGCCTCGCCACATGGCTGTTCCCGGTTCAAAGGCATCCTCAATCGCCTTTATAGCCTTTGCGTTTCCGTCCTCTTTAACGGCGTTCGGATACATGTTCTCAACACGTCCCTCGCCTGCTTCGATCTGCTTCACAATGCGGTATATTGCCGCCAGAATATGCTCCGCTTCAAATCCGGAAACTACAAATGGCTTACCGTACTCCGCCGCCAGCTCGTCGTAGACATGCACTCCCGTAATTACGCTGACGTGTCCCGGACAAATGAAGCCGTCGATGTCGTTCTGGTTTTCACAGATCCATTTCAGCGCGGGAATCGCCGTCTTAAGAGCCGTAACCAGCCTGATGTTCTTCACACCCTGTCGTGCGGCTTCCTTAACGAGCAGCGCGTACGTCGGAGCGGTAGTCTCAAATCCTACGGCGGCGACTACATAGGTGATCTCCGGGTTTGCCTTTGCTTTTTCAATGGCTTCCAGCGGTGAGTACATGATGGTAATGTCCGCCTTTGCGCCATCCTCCCCCGCAGCTTTGTTCTCAGACAGGCTCCCCGCCGTTCCCGGAACCTTCATCATGTCGCCAAAGGTGAGCAGCTCGCATCCGTCTGCCTTTGCATACTCCACGCATTTGTCGATGAACGCGGTCGGCGTAACGCAAACAGGACAGCCCGGACCGGATATCAGTCTGATCTTAGGTGAAATCAGGTCGCGGATGCCGTTTTTAAAAATTGCGGCAGTGTGAGTGCCGCAAACTTCCATCAGCTTCAGCTGTCTGCCGTCATATGATTTCAGATAGTCTATGACCTGTGCTATATCCATTACGCCATCGCCTCCAGATCGGCGAAGAGATCGATGATCTCCTGAGCCTGCTCTTTCTCCATGACTTCAATGGCGCAGCCCGCGTGCACGAGGACATACTGCCCCACCGCAGGCTCCACCAGCCCTACGTTGACGTTGACCAGGTTTCCGTTGCAGTCCACTCTGGCCGTGGTTCCGTCTATTTCAGTTACTCTTCCGGGAATCGCGACGCACATGTTACGCCTCCTCTTCAGGCAGTTTGCAGATATCCACCCATCCTATCGCGTTTGAGTACTTGTATATCTCATCGCAGGTCAGTTCAATCGCGCTGTTGTCTGAACCGCACGCAGGGAAAACCGTCTCGAATCTCTTGAGAGTCTCGTCGCAGTATACATCGACATCGTCGCGTGTCAGCGCAAAGGCACAAACGCCGCCAAAGGCGTGCCCTGTGTATTCCAGCACTTCGTCAGGCTTCAGCATCTTCGCCTTGAAGCCGAACTGATCCTTGAATTTCCTGTTGTTTATCCTTCCGTCTCCCGCCATCTGTACGAGGATGGCGCCTTCGCCGTTAGGCTTGAGGAACGACATCGTCTTGCAGATGCGCGCTCCTTCGACACCGACGGCCTCGGCCGCCAGATCCACTGTCGCGCTTGAAACGTCAAATTCCATGACTCTGTCTTCCATTCCGAACTGACGGAAATATTCTCTTACTTTATCTATTGCCATGTGATACCTCCATACATAGCGCATTCTAACACTTTTCCGCACGTTCGTAAAGAACGGACAGCGCGATAGACGAAAGAAAAAAGGACTGCGTGAATTAAAAAAGTAAATGCAATTTTTGTTGCATTTACTCTTTAAATAGTTGGGTGTTGCATTTAGTCTTTAAAATATTGTGATGTGAACTAATTGTTTGCAAGCAAAAAGCCCGCCGTAGCGGGCCTTTTGTATGACG
>JAFRCB010000050.1 GCA_017404585.1 Lachnospiraceae bacterium | reverse complement strand
CTGTGATCCGCCCCTCCGACCGGACATAGTAGAGCGGCCTTACACCTATGTGGTCGCGCACAAGGCACACCGATCCGTCCCCGCGGCCGACAATAACAGCTGCGAAATCACCGTTCACACGTAGAAGCCCTCTCTCACCGAGTGTTTCGTATACCAGGACAAGAAGCTCCTCATCGCTGACATCTTTTCCGTTCAAGTCAGCTCCCGGCATTCCTTTCCTGCTGTTTCCCTCACCCGAGACTGCTCTCAGCATTTCATTTCTGTTATAAATGATCGCATCGCACACTGCAATATGGCGCCCGGTCATGATGACAGGCTTACCTGCAGGTACTCCGCAATGCATGCCGGAAATGCAGCTTCCGAGAATCACCTGCTTTCCCGCCGCACCGAGGATCTCATAGCCGCTGTCTGCCCTGCCATAGGCACCGAGGCCTTCTGTCATATGCTTTGCCGCGCCGATCGCGTCCTCTATTCTGTTTTCCTTTTCACTGATGATTGCAAATATTGCGCTCATTTTTATGCCTCTTGCATGCGTCAGTTAGTGAATGCTTTTTCTGTTACTATCTGCATACCGGCATGACCGTCAGAAATTCTGCGATTACCCGGCGGTCTGACCCGTCAGAAATCCGGTCGTCTCCCTCACAAAATATGTAAGCATTGTCTGTACGATCACACTGCCCGCGTAATAATACCAGGGCAGATGGTATGGAAAGAGGACCACCCATATGAGAAGGAGTCCTGTGATGACACTGAGAAAATTGGCGATGAGCAGCCTGCCTGAAAGTTCTCTCCGGGAATACGCCTCCGTATCATACAACTTCCACTGCCTGAAGATCAGCACCGTGAGAGCTGCCGTCGGCACGCTGGAAATGATCCAGATCTGCATGGGAATCATAGCTGCGCGCAGGAACTTCGTCGGGCCGAAGAATATGATATCCACGATCTGGAGCATGCCTCCGCCTGTCAGGATCACCGCCATGGCGTCATAGGTCCAGAGCGGTCCGTAGAAACAGATCATCCCACAGAGCGCGCCGAGAGAGTTGTGAAACACATCGTCGAACTCACCCAGCCCCTTACCTGTTATGTACTGAGATATTTCCACGAACACAAAGAGGGCTGCACAGGCCGCAAAGATACGCCCTTTATCAGTAATATTTCTCCTCCAGGCTGCCGCTGCCGCAAGATACCCGATCGGAACAGTGAGAAGTATATTGATGACCAGGAGCTGGAACCTGTAAATATCACCTCGCAAAGCGTGCCTGATCGTCCAGAACGGGGTCAGATTGGCCCTCCGCTCGTAGCTCCCACGGAGCAGCAGTGTCTGGGACAGAAAGAACAGCAGGTAGATAATAAGGAGGATATACAGGATCCTCTCATCTGTCAGCTTTCTTCCGTCCCTTGGCTTTTCTATCCGGTTCATCTTTTTTCAATAATTTCCTGTACAGTTTGTAAGGTCCCCGCACGATATAGTAAAGAAAAAAGAAGCGATCGCTGAAATGGAACCTTTCGAAATCTTTCTCCGAAGGATCGATCCTTCTCTTTTTTTCTTTTTTCGTGACCAGACCGCGGCGGTCCATCTCGCCGTCAAGGTACAGCCTGTAGGCTTTAAATGTATCGTCCTTGAGTCCGTTCGATCCGGTCAGTACCTTCAGCATTTCCTTAGTGAGCTGGGTACCGAAGACCGTCCGTGTCTCATTTTCACCCGCGACCAGAGCTGCAAGGCTCTCCGAAGCTTCGAGAGCAAATGTCATCTTTCTCATGGCTGCGATCTTTTTCACTTTATCACGGTCAATGAACGGATGACGGAAGAGGGCGTCAAAATCGACCAACCACTTCATCCACATATAGCCGTGATGCACACCGTGATAAGCCAGATACACAAGGAGTTCTTCCGCACAGAAAGAGGGAAGGATCTGGCCGTAAAACTCGAGCTCCGACTGTGCGTCATCAATCGAAAGGAGCTCGGCGTTCTTGTAGTCGGCGATCCGCCAGTGAAGCTCCAGGCGGACACCGTTCTCCGACTCGAAATCATAGTCGTGGAATTTCGATTCGTAGACTTCAGTCTGCTTCCCGGTCGCGACGTAGTCCTTGAGACATTTGTATCCGTGGGTCAGGAGAAGCTCTTTGGCCTCCGCGAGCTGTTCATGAGGGACCAGAAGGTCAATATCCGTCGCGACCCGGTATGTCGCCTCCCCGTAAAGGATCTTGGAAAGGATGACCCCCTTCATCGGGACAGCGCGGATTCCCGCCCCCTCCATGAGGCGGACAAGGCGGACAAGCTCTCCGGACTGCTTCATCGCCGCGATCTTATTCTTGTTAGCGTTCTCATAGAGACCGCGGATCTCATCTGTGATCCCGCTCTCTTCCCCGCTCCTTGTAGCCCGTCCGGCAGCCGGAAAATATTTTTTCAGATTTTCGGCAAAAAGACCGTAGACCTGGTGGACATACGCGATCCTCACGCACTCCGAAAGGTCAAGTCCCTCGCTAAAGAGTCTTTCCGCTCTCTTAAAGTAAACTTCCGGCATAGGCATTGCCGAGCACAGGAAGACAAATCTCATCTCCCTCGTTATACCGTACTTCATGCAAATACAGCAGTCACCGTGAACTGCTCTCTCCCTTCTGCTCCGGTGACATAAATATCCCCGCAGCGCGTCCATGCATGGGCCCGCATCGCACCGTCTTTGTTCTTCGCGACACCCATATACACAGTCATTTTTTCATGCAAAAGAAGGCGTTTGGCTACAAACGCCTCCACAAGACATTCATTCTTAAAATGCAGCCGCGGGCACACGATTTTTATTGCCCTGGAAACTGCAAGAATCCGCTCTTTTGCCTTTCCTGAATAAGGCTCCTCGGGAACTGATTCACGTCTCGTTCCGAGGCGGTGGCAGATGTCGCGGAAAGCTTTTCTGCCGATCAGCCATTTGTAATAAAGCGCCAGAAAAAAAACTCTTACGACCAGGATCTTCAGACTCAGCGGATACTTAAGGAATTTCAGTATCTTCATTTTTCTTCCTTAAAGGCAATACCCGCATCAATAAGTTGAGCAAGAAAGTTCTTCGTCTGCTCCTCGCACACTGATCTTTCCACATCATATATTTCTATCATCTCATCAATGATCGCATCAAAAGTATGCGGCTTCTCTATGATCACCCAGATAGATCCGCCGGTCCTGCCGAGATTATAATACTTGCCTGTCTCTATATCCATCATGACAGTCTCGCCGTCCATATCAGCTGTGATCAGTCCTTCTTTTCTGTAATATACTGTATTACTCATAAATAAATTCCTCCGTTTTATCCCATAATTCCGCCTCTGTCGTTCCCTCGTAGCGGAAAAGATGTGCCTCGGAAAGGTGTGAGGCGCAAGAAGCACATTTCTGAAAATGAGTCTGCCTGTCCTCTGCCGTCACGAGCAGATATGTCCTGTAGGTGTGGATCTGCAGAAGGACTGCCTTCTCAAGGCCGGTCACCTCCTTAAGGAGCGGCCGATCTCCCTGTTTTCCCTCTTTCGGGATGAGCTGAAGTACGCCGATGAGTTCCACCGTCTTATCGAGGAAACTGTCACCGACGTCCATTGCGAACTTGGTCCTGCTCTCCTCCTTAAATACCGGGTGGTCTTTCATATCCCAGCTCCCGCCGCGGTCAATCGCGTCCTCCCAGAGCTTTTGCTGGGGGAAGGACGGCTCAGCCAGGACCTTACCGTTCTCAAGCCGGATCGGGGTGACATCGTCCGTCACAAGCCTGTAACCCCTTCTCAGGGCCTCCGCTGACAGGGATGACTTCCCGGCGCCTGAGACTCCTGTTATGAGAATCCCCTTTCCGTCTCTGGCTACACAGCTGCCGTGCATGGGAACCGCACCTCTCTGGTGGAGGATCGCGCCGAGCGCAAGACCTGTGACGTAGGCCTGCATCTCTCCCTCCCTGGCCGGATCCGTGAACAGTCTCTCGACCCTGATCTCATTGCCGTTCGCGGCATACAGCCTTACGACATTTTCAATTTCCGTCCACATTTCCTTTCTGCCGAGTATGCAGTCAGGCCATGTCCTTATCGGCTCCCTGACAAGTTCTGACGGAGCGGGCGCGCTTATGATCTTCACATCAGGCTCACCTGTATCCGGCGCCTTCCTCATCTGGGCAAGCGGAAAATCGCTGCTTATTCTGAGGCCGAAGCCTCTCATCATGTATGTCATTCAACCATCCTTCATTCTTCTGAGATAACTGTCCGGATTCGAGAGCAGTTCATCGGCTGTTCCCGACTCGCTAAGGTGTCCGTCCGCAATGACGAGTATATCATCTGCTGTCTGTATTGTCGATACGCGGTGGGCTATGAGAATCACGGTAACATGGTCTCTCAGGCGGGCCAGTACGTCCGCGATCAGTTTTTCATTTTCAAAATCGAGAGCGCTCGTCGCCTCATCCAGAATGAGAAGCTCCGGATCACCCGCCAGGGCTCTGGCCAGCACGATCCTCTGGACTTCACCGCCGGAGAACATGGCT
>JAFRCB010000049.1 GCA_017404585.1 Lachnospiraceae bacterium | reverse complement strand
GGCACCGGTGCCGGATGAACTCACGGAGGAAGAGGGGGCTGAACTCGACCGGGCTATGCGCGCATACACTCCGGGAGTCGACAGCCTGCTCGTCAACAATGCGAAAAACTTCTACTTTTACGGCAAGCTGAGCAGTGAACAGCAGGAAATCTATGATGCGATTCATATGCTTGCGGAAGATCCGACGAATCTGGATAATGTGGCTGTAGTTGAAGTAAAAACAACATTGGATGACACATACTACCAGAATACTATTGCACCGGCTTATTTCGCACTGCTCTATGATCATCCGGAACTGTTCTGGCTGTATGCCAATGTTGATAATCACCTGGTCTTCGGTTCTCTGGTGCAGAACGGAAAGACCCTTCTCTATCTCGGGTATGACGAGCCGTATAAAAACTATGAGAAGGATATGAAGGCATTTAATCAGGCAGCGGAGGATTTCCTTAAAGACATCAATCTCAAGGGAAGCAACACTGAAATAGCCGATGCGATTCACGACAAGCTGATCGATATGGTCGTCTATGATGATTATGTCGCCGAGAACAAGGTGAGCGCGGATCTTGCCCACAGCGCTTACGGAGCCCTGGTAGCCAACAGCAGGGGCGACAAGAATACCTGTGTCTGCGACGGCTATTCACTTGCCTATGTATATCTCTGCCAGCAGGCAGGTCTCGATGCTGTATTCCTTTGCGGCATGGCCGGTGCAAATGAGACGGAAGCCGGCGGACATGCATGGAGCATGGTCAGCATCGACGGAAAATGGAAAGAAGTCGATTCCTGCTGGGATGACTGGGATGATATGTTTGAACTGCTCCTTACGGAGTTCGGAAGTAAGAGCGACGGCGATTCCAAGAAGATCGTGGAGGCTGCGTCGAACAAAGACTTCCAGAAAAGCGTAGAACACTATCTTGACAGGGTGTCCACGGAGTATATTACAAAATTCAACGATGTGGAAAGTTTCGTATATCCATTCGATGATGGCACGGCATTTGTGATACTCTCGGAAAGCGTTCATGTGAGAATGGATAAGCTGGGAAGCGGCGGAGCTGACGCGGCACTTATGAAGCTGGCACCGATTGCTGAATAAGGAGTATACATGAAATACTATGCAGTTATAACAGGAGCGAGCTCCGGTCTCGGAACTGAATTTGCAAGAATTCTTGCAGAAAAAGGATTCAATCTGCTCATTATCGCAAGGAGAAGTGAGAGGCTTGAGACTCTTTCAGCTGAAATAAAAAGCAGATACGGCGTGGAAGCGGAGACCATGACCGCTGATCTCTCGGTCAGAGAGGAGCGTGACCGGGTACTTGCGAGGACAGACGAGCTGCCCGTTGCGGTCTTCATCAATAATGCGGGCTTTGGCGACTGCGGACTCTTCACGGAGACAGACCTTGACAAGGATCTGTCCATGATCGATGTGAACGTCTCTGCAGTCCACCACCTGGCTAAGGGAATTCTTCGACAGTTCAATAAGCGCGGCAAGGGTTATCTCCTGAACGTCGCCTCCTCCGCGGGATTACTGCCGGGCGGACCTTACATGGCGACATATTACGCGACCAAGGCCTATGTCACCAGCCTCACCAGGGCGGTGGCAAGAGAGCTAAAGGAGCAGGGCAGCCGTATCTATGTAGGCGCGCTCTGCCCCGGACCGGTCGATACCGAGTTCAACAGTGTCGCTGACGTGGAGTTTGCCCTTCCCGGAATATCGGCAAAGTACTGCGTGAGATACGCGGTGCGCCAGATGCTGAGAAGACAGACCATCATTGTGCCGACTCTCAGGATGAAGGCAGCAGTGACAGCCGGCAGGATCATCAGCCCTGCTGCAGCGGTCGCGATTACGGGCAGGCAGCAGAAGAGGAAGATGTAATAACTACTACTTCCCACACTCAATAAAAGAGCAGTCTCATCGTAAAATATACTTTCTCAGGGACGCTCCCGCTCGGTCTCGCTGGCAGCGGTACTAATAAGCTTTCTTCGCTTCGCTTGAAACCTTAAAGTACCGGCCGCTCGACGACGCCCTGCGAAAGTATTATTTTCGAATTCGACTTGCCGAGTATAACAAGTGGGAAGTAGCGGCAGAATTATTTTAAGACCTAATCTCAGTTAGCGTTGTCTATTGACAATTATTGTGCTATTGTTAAGAAAAGTAAAGAAAGTCAGACCCCGCATCGATAACAGGAGGGGCTGACATTCAAATAAGAAAAAAGGGAGAAAAAACTATGGCAAAATGGGTATGTTCAGTATGCGGTTATGTACATGAAGGTGACACACCTCCGGAAAGATGCCCGGTATGTAAGGTTCCGGCAGAGAAGTTCGTACAGCAGAGCGAAGAGATGACATGGGCATCTGAGCATGTTGTCGGTGTTGCTTCTGATGTTCCGGAAGATATCAAGGCTGACCTTCGCGCCAACTTCGAAGGCGAGTGCTCTGAGGTAGGCATGTATCTCGCTATGGCAAGAGTTGCTTTCCGTGAAGGCTATCCGGAAATCGGTCTGTACTGGGAGAAGGCTGCTTACGAAGAGGCAGAGCATGCAGCTAAATTTGCTGAGCTCCTCGGCGAAGTCGTGACAGACAGCACAAAGAAGAACCTTCAGCTTCGCGTTGACGCAGAGAACGGCGCAACAGCGGGCAAGACAGATCTGGCTAAGAGAGCGAAAGCCCTCAATCTCGACGCTATTCATGACACAGTTCATGAGATGGCACGCGACGAGGCAAGACACGGCAAGGCTTTCAAGGGTCTTCTGGAGAGATACTTCGGATAAGTCGAAACTATATGAAACGGTGATATGGGAGAAGCGGGAGAGATCCTGCTTCTCCTTTTTCTTTGGCTGTCGGCGTCAGCAGGCGGCAGGAAGCATGATCGGCAGTCCCCGGTTTGGTGAAAAATGTATCATAAATGTGCGGGGCAGTACCGAGTTATGATATAATCAGTTGATAAGGGCCGCGCAGTGTTCTGTGACCCGCGTTTCATGACAAGATTAACCGATTTTGACCTGAGAGGTAGAACTATGAGATGTCCTAATCCTAATTGTTCAGAAGAAATTCCGGGCGATGCGAAATTTTGTCCGTTTTGCGGAACCCGTTTCAACGTTGTGCCGTCCGAACCGGCAAAT
Source organism: Lachnospiraceae bacterium (assembly GCA_017404585.1). Classification (GTDB taxonomy): domain Bacteria; phylum Bacillota; class Clostridia; order Lachnospirales; family Lachnospiraceae; genus Chordicoccus. Next base: position 6,771 of record JAFRCB010000049.1, on the reverse strand, counting down.
ACTACGCCTGAGCCGACGGGCCCGCCTGTCTATCCGCAGGGGAATAGCGGTGCATATCTTCCTCCGCCGGAAGGACAGAAGAGGAAAAAGAAGAAAAATGACGATGAACAGGGAAGTAAGCTGCCGTTAGCTATTATCGCTGTGTCTCTGCTGGTCATAGCTGCGTCATTATTCCTGATTATGAGGTCCGGTTTTGTGAAAGTCGGCTTTGGAAATCAGGGATCCGGGGATAAAGAGCAGGTGACGGCATCTTCTCAGACAACCCCAAATACCGACTATGATGCAGAAGCCAAGGCTCAGGCGGCAGAGAATATTGAGGATACGGGGAACGATCAGGCAGAAGTCCGGGAGGAAACTCCTACTCCGCTGCCCACTGCCACTCCGTTACCGACGGAAACGCCTACCCCGCTGCCTACCGCGACTCCGCTTCCGACTGCGACTCCGCTTCCGACTGCAACCCCGATTCCGCCGGAACCGCAGGTCGTTATCCCGGAGGTCATCACAATCTATGACGGTATTCAGGCGAACGCAGCAGATTTCCTGTTCCCTGAGAGCAGCAGTGAATATCTGACGACTGCTCGTATGAATCAGGTGCTCGAGTCATCGGACGCCAACATGATGCACAAGCTCTCACAGCTGGCAATCAATGAACTTCTGGCAAGATACGGATTCAAGTTCACGAGTTCCTCGCAGACAGCACAGGATGCGAGAGACCAGTTTGAAGATAAGGGCTGGTATCAGAGCGTCCGACGCGTCTGCCCGTCCAACCAGTGGGACGTACTCAGGGCTAATTACTTTAACAGCTATGAGAGAGCAAATTTCGATGCCCTGAACCAGTGGCAGAAAGACCATGGAGTATATTATTAAGTATATCGGAGGAGGTTCAGCCTCCTGTTGAGCATTGCACACTGTGAGTAGTCTGGAAATATACAGGGAGATATTACAATGAGTGATACATCATGGAATACAGCACCGTGGGACAATAATCATGGAACGACCGGTGAAGCATCCAAATTCTGCCCGAATTGCGGCGAAAAGATACCCGTAAACGCAGCTTTTTGTCCGTTCTGCGGCTTTCGGTTTGAAGGGATTTCCCAGGGAAATCCGAAGGAAAGCCGACCTGCGCCGTATCCGCCGGAATCTCAGCCGACAGCTTATCCGCCGGAACCTCAGCCCGCTGTGTATCAGCAGCCTGTTGATCAGACGGTCCCGCCGGTCTATGCGGTTCCTGATGTGCAGGGAGAATCTGACGGGCGAAAGAAAAAGTCGAATATCCCGGCGATATTTGCCGTTGTTTTTGCTGCAATTGCGGCTATGTTGGTCGGATTTCTCTTCATCGCGCCGCTGATAGCCGGAAGGTCCGGCAGCACAGCGTCGGCAGATACAGCGCAGATGGGCGAGGGTCAGACTGCAAATAAGGAAGCTCAGACAGCGGAGGCAGCTCCGGCAGCGGAGGCTGCAGCAGGTAATGATGCCGAGATCGAGGCAGAACCGACCGCCATTCCGACAGCGACGCCGATCCCGACGGCAACACCGACACCGATTCCGACAGCGACTCCGACGGAGGTGCCGCCGCAGACGATCAGTCAGCCCAATATTATTGATGCCTCAACGGGACAGCCGATCTCAATACCGAATGACACAGCAGATTCATTTGCATATCCGGATTCAGGCAGCCGCGTATGGTCCTACGGGGATGTGAACGGGATGACCGCCGGACAGGTACGTTACTGCATCAATGAGATCTACGCGAAGCATGGCTATATTTTCCAGAACGAGAACTGGCTCAATTACTTTAAGCAGAAATCATGGTATTCACCGACGGTGCCGAAAGCATCATTCGGAGATAATTATCTTAATGCCAATGAGGTGGCCAATGTCAAGCTGCTGAATCAATACTATGCTGACAGAAAGTTCCCGGATTATTAATGAAACAGCGTTAACAGTAGTATGGACAGTCAATAGTTGTCTGGCGGCGGAGATGTGAATCGATAGGCAGCGATTCAGCTTATCTTTGCGTCAGATGGCTGTTATGGAATCGGTATATGAACGAGGAGGTAGAACCATATGGCAGAGCGCATCATAGAGCTTGCTGACCTGTCGGTCATCGAGAGAAATCTTCAGATCGTCGGCAACAAGCTGCAGGATCTCGAGGACAATGTGGGCAGTGTGGATCATAAGGTCGTGGCCCTGAATAATGAGCTGGCAGCACTCACAAGAGAATTCGAAGAGTATGTCCTCTCGCAGGGGAGAGCCAACAGACTGGCTCAGGCGGAGACCCGCCTTGTCCAGTTCGACCATGAGCTCAACAAGAAGTACGGGACTTATGAGGTGGTAAGAAGGTCAGCGAAGTGCATTCTTCAGGCAGATGATCTCGGGATGATCCGTCAGTAGACGATCAATACAATATCCGAGGAGCTTATGGTTAAGACACACGGATATTGGCTTGCTCCCTGCCTGGTAGCGCTGGCTGCATGGATCAACGACAAAAAAGATATAGCGGAGAGAGCCGTTCGGGAAGGCATTCGCAGAAATGATGAGAAGACATCCCTGTTCTTTGCGCTGGTCTGCAGGAGAGCGGACAGGGCGGGCAGCTGTCTTCAGTGGACGAAAAGATATCTGGACAATCAGGATGAGGAAGACCTTGACCGAAAGACCGTTATCATTCTGGACGCTTATGCCAGCGGTCTTATGGGGGCTGACACTGAGGGGCTTATATCTAAGACCATCAATGAGTGGATGGACAACCTGATCAATAAGCCCGGCTTTGTCGAACAGCAGACAGACCAGTGGTCAAAAGCTATTGTGAGCAAGAGAAAAGTTTATCAATCGGGCTACACGTATCTTCCGAAATACAGTCCTACCTGGCAGCAGCTTGTCGATGTCATGGAGGGTGCGGAGCTTCACGGAACGATGCTGGATTACTTCATCAATATTTATCAACAGCAGACTTCCACAGCCACTCTGAGGGAGCAGCTCGACGGTATTCTCGACAGCCTGGTCACCGATTTTGACGACGAGGAACTGCCGCTTCGAAGGAAGAGACGTTATGAGCAGCTGGTCAAGGAGTTTGAGGGTGATGAGAAGCGGGCGAAGACAGTCATGGATGCTGAACAGCAGGTCTATGACACGCATAAGGATTTTACCCAGCTGCTCACTGATGCAGCTATGGATCCGGAGGGATCGGGCGCGAGCTGTTCCACCCAGAAATTTGCAATTGCCCTTACCAAAGACTGGATCGTCAGCGCATATAATGACGTTACGGCGAAAAACCGCATGAAGATCCCCCAGTATATTGACATTGCAATAGGAACATTTAATGACAGGACCGAGGACGGTCGAAACGAGCAGGAGCTGGAGGGGAAAATGATCAACCAGCTCACGCAGGAAAGAGATGCAAAACTGTCCAAATGCGTCATGTCCGGTTTTGATCAGTTTTGCCTCTACGGAGGCGGAGTGATTGGCGTCGTCGGTCTCCTCATGATGTTCACCGGCCATCTTTTCCTTGGAATTATTGCGGCGGTGGCAGGTGTTTTCTTTGTTGTGAAGCATTTCGGCAGCAAGAAGTCGATAGAGAGCGACCGTCAGCGCATTGCGCAGGACTATGAGAATCTGACAAAGAGCAGCATTGAAATTCTGCGAGCCCTGATGGCAGAGATCGTTGATTTCATTGCTGAGTTCAATCAGAAAGACGCCCGGGCTGCTGAGGTAGTCGATTTCCTTGAGCAGATATCACCGGAACAGTACGTGAGAAAGCTCTCCGGAACTCGTCGTCATGTAAGGACAAATGTCTGATGGAGGTGCGGCATGGATATTAATTTTAACAGCGGCAAAGTATTCTGTACAAAGTGCGGGACAGCAAATAAAGCTGGGTACCGCTTCTGTGTAAAGTGCGGCACGAAACTTGTGACATTTGTTCCCAAGCCGCAGGTGGAAGACGAGCCTGACATTCCGAAGATCGAGCCTGCGAAGACCGAGTTGCAGCAGGAACAGCCGACATTCAGCGTGTTCGAAGAGACAGCCCCGGTGGAGGAGCCAGCGAAGGCCGAGCCGGAACAGTCGACCTTCAGCGCGTTTGAGCAGAACGCACCGGTGGAGGAGCCTGTGAAGGTCCGGCAGGAGCCGGAAATGCCCGAGTTACAGCCAACCTTCAGTGCATTTGAGCAGGCTGCCTCGGTGGAGGAGCCTGTGAAGGCCCGGCAGGAGCCGGAAATGCTCGAGTTACAGCCGACCTTCAGTGCATTTGAGCAGGCTGCCCCGGTGGAGGAGCCTGTGAAGGTCGAGTCGCAGCCGGAAGAGCCGACCTTCAGCGCGTTTGAGCAGACCGCTCCGCAGGAAGAACCCGTCAAGACTGCAGGAGTTGCAGGGAACGGTCAGGCTGCGTTCGAAGCGAAGCCGGAAAAAGAGTATGCGGGTTTTGCCCGCTCGGGATTTACAGGGACGACGACTCCTACTGCGGCGGCGGGAGCATTTGCAGCAGCAGTGGATGCTGTCAAAAATAATAAGCAGATCGATATCAGTGATGCCGAGACTGTGATGAGCCTGCTTGAGCAGGGCGAGCCGTCCGCGCTGGCAAAAGGACTCCCGGCATGGGACATTGTCCCGCCGCAGGTCGTGGTCAGGAGGAAACACAGAGTATGATAAGAACACCATCGACGTATTCGGACTGGATCAGTCTTTTTGATATGCTTAAGAATCATGAGAGCGATGAGGACGTTGTAGTTGCCATGGAGCGTGGGACGCTCCCGTGGCAGTCAGGTGTCGCGGAGCGCTTTACAGCCAAGATGATTGAGGCAGTCAACAAGAGGCTTGACGACGCGAGCGATCGGTTCAAGAGGAATATATCCCACGCGAGCGGCGAGAGCGGGCTTCTTCAGACCCTGAATTCCATGAGGAAAGAACTTGTCCTTATGAAGAGGGTCGTAAGTGTGAATGCAATCCCGGCGGACATCCGCGGCAAATATGTCTCTATGGTCACAAAATATGCGGATGATGCCCAGAAATCGCTGGAGGATTCCGCGAAGTCTGATCGGACAGGAAGACTCCGGTTCCTGATCAGAAATCACCCGGTCAACAGAATTTAAAGAGAGGCAGCCATGAGTGATACAGCTGAGAGCAGAAAGCTCCTGTTTCAATATTCCAAAGCACGGATTCCCTTTATCGTCGTGAACACAATAGAGAAGGATCGGGCGCTTGAGGTCCTTAAGAGTGTCTCGGACGAGCTGCAGCTGCCGTTCTGCGTCAGCTCTCTTTCCAAGGGCATTTACGATCTCGCAAGCAACAGGACAATCGAGGATGATCCGACTTTCTACGGCGCGATCGCCTATATGTCCGACCAGATGCGCCGCAGGTCCAACATGACGATGATATTGACGGAAATTCCGGATATCAGCGGTGACAACGCCGACGCAAAACAGCTCCTTGCGACCTGTAATCTTGCAAATGAGACCAGCAGCGAAATCATTGTTCTCTCCGATCAGCCCGTCTGGAACCAGCTGCAGAGATTGGGGATGTCTGTCCGGATCGATCTCCCGACGGAGGAGGAAATGCTGCAGATCATCGGTGAGTACATTAATGATTACCGCGGTCAGATCAGGATCGAGTGGGACTATGCCGATGTCCGCGAGGCGGCATCTGTGCTCACAGGCGTGACAAGAATAGAGGCTGAGAATATTATGGCCTCTCTGATTGCCAAGGAGAGGATCCTCAAGGAAGATCTGGACGAGATCCGTTCATCCAAGGAGTCAATGTTTTCGGATATCTCCGGACTTGAGAGGATCAAAGTCGATCCAAAGGACCGCGAGGTGGGCGGTCTGGACGGATTAAAATCCTGGCTGGATGAAAAGAAAGCCCTTATGACACCGGAAAAGCGGGATCAGCTTCGCAGCATGGGGCTTCGCCCGCCTAGGGGGATCCTGCTCGTAGGGGTTCCCGGCTGCGGAAAGTCATTGTCCGCAAAATCTATCTCGGCAAGCTGGAAGCTTCCGCTCTATCGTCTGGATTTTGCCACAGTCCAGGGCATGTATGTCGGCCAGTCCGAGCAGCAGCTTCGGGACGCTCTGGCTACGGCGGAGGAGGTCTCACCATGTATCCTCTGGATCGATGAGATTGAAAAAGGACTGTCGGGAGCGGGGTCCGGCAACGACGGCGGCGTTTCGACACGCATGGTCGGTCAGTTCCTGTTCTGGCTGCAGGAGTGCAGGAAGAATGTATTTGTCGTTGCAACTGCAAATGACGTCAGTATGCTGCCGTCCGAACTTCTGCGAAGGGGAAGATTTGATGAGATGTTCTTCATCGATCTGCCGAGCAGCAAGGAGAGAATGGACATACTTGCGCTTTACATGAGGAAATATCTGCGCCTCAATTTCACAGGTCCTCTGGCGGACAGGCTGGTAGAGCTCTCTGAGGGATTTACAGGCGCGGACCTGGAATCCACAGTCAGGGATCTTGCTTACCGCCAGATATCCAATCCGAATTTCGTTCTCAATGAGCAGGCTCTGCTGACTGCATTTAACAACGTTGTGCCTCTCTCCCAGACCAGCCCTGAGAAGATCGAGGCTATCCGCGAATGGGGACGCACGAGAGCGGTGCCGGCTTCCGGCAGACCGATCGGCGAGGACAGGCTCTCCCCGAGGCAGGGGCCTAAGACGAGGAAGGTCCTGTTGTCCAATAACTGACATCTTAGAACGGAGGTCAATATGCCGAGACCTATTTTAGGAAACAGACAGAGTCAGCAGCTGGGAAGCGGGCTCTCTCTTGAGAGGAAGAATG
>JAFRCB010000048.1 GCA_017404585.1 Lachnospiraceae bacterium | reverse complement strand
GGAATGCGTTTCACGGTGAAACGCATTATCCTGGGTTTCTTCGGGCGGTGTCCGTGCCAGGGCTGGGCAGGCTGCTTCGATGGCGGTAATCATTTCGCCTGCGGTTTTGCTGATGCATTCCAGCGAGGCTTTCAGCTCCGGCAGTTCCTTGCTTTTGCTCCAACCGGTGACATAGGCCAAGGAATAATCCGAGGTGTCGATCCCGAAGTGCTGACAGACCACATAGGCGATGCTTTCGGCCTCTACCTCGCGGGTATGGTTGTCCTTATCCGGTTTTCCGACGATCTGGCCGTTTTCTACCGGCAGGGCGTGGAGCTTGGCGTGGGCCGTCTCATGGATCAGCGTCTTTAGGGTCTGCACCTGGCTCATGCCCTCGTTGACGTAGGTTTTCTGCTCCAACAGGTTATAGCAGCCCTTTGAGGCTTGCGGCTCCCGGAACTCAATGGGCACCGGGGACAGCTTTTCGATCGCCGCCACGAACTCCGCATACTGCGGTACTTCGCCGGTCAGCTCGTCCACACCGTAGGAGGGAAACTCTTTGCCCTCTGTCTGACTTATATCGAACACATAGACGATCCGAAAGTCTGTCCACCGCACAAAAGCCCATTCCTTTTCCGGCTGGCCGTCTGCGCCGAGGATCGGCGTCATAGTTTGCGCGTCGATCTTCTGTTGGAGGACAAGTTTTTTGCGAGGCATGGGAGCAAGGATCTGGATACCTTTCTCGCCGGGCTTTACTGTCCGGCCAAACTCTTTCTTCCATTTTCCAAAGCCTGCGACGACACTGGCCTCCGGGCATTGCCAAAGGATCAGGAGCACATTCCCGAAGCTGTACCGATGGAGCTTGGACATGGCGGTGAGATAGCTTTTGTAGGCTTCGCTTTCAAACACGTCCTTGACGCCGCTTTCCAGCTTGTCCGTCAGAGCCTTGACGCGGGCGGAGAGCTCATCGTTCCGGGCTGTTTTGGCTTCTTTCATGGGGTGGTGTGTCGTGAGGCTTCGGCTGGTAAGATACTTTCAAGGTGCCAGCATCATTCCCGTCAAAGCCGAGCAGGATTTCAGAGTTTCTAAACTCTTTTTTGAAGCGTTCCATCAGTTCGGGCGGGAGAGAACAGAAGTCCTCCTCGCCCAGACCGCAAACGAAGAACGTGCCGAAAACGCCGCCGTAGCCTCCGGGGACGCTGCGGTTGAAGGGCAGGCCGTTGATCAGCCCCTCCTCGTTGCAGACAATGGCCACTTCCTCGTGATAAGGATAGATCGGCTCGATCAGCCCGCCGACAATCTCCTGTAGGGCGCGAAGATGTTCGTCTGAATCGAGCGTATCCGGGATTTCTTTTTCATAGGGCAGATAGCCCGGCTCCACGACCAGTACATTCATCCACTCACTTCACCGGACCTTTCTTTTCCTTGTTGAAGATCTCCGCTTTCTGCTTCTGCTTTTCCAGCCGCTGTCGGCGTTCCTCCAGCGCGTCATAAACGCTGTCCTCAATCTCGCGGGGCGTCATGGAAACATCCGGGAAGTATTTGCGGAGGCGGTCGCCGCGCAGGACAATCTTCGTCTCATAGCTGTTTTCCCGATCCTGCGGCTCGACGGCAAGCTTGGGCGGGAAAGTCGTCGGAACTACAGTCGCGGTGTCCTTGCCCGGCGTTACGCTGGGAGCTGACTGCGCCGGTACTGTACCGGTGGACGGAAACGGCGTAACATTATCCAGAGTTTTCGGCTGTACGGGAGGCACAGGCGGCACGAGAATGTCCGGGGACTTGGGTACGCTGGCCGAAGCCGTTGCCGGAGTAGTCGGAGCGACAGGTGTGGGCGGCGTGACGGGCTTGGGTTTTTCCACCACCTTCGGCGGGTACTTGCCCTCCAGCACATCTCGGATCTTCTGTTCGGTAAGGCTTTCAGTGGACGCGACTTTTTTCAGAATGCCCGTGTTCTCGTTGTTGACCCTGACGTTGATTCCGATCAGATCCGCCACGGTGTCCTGGTGCTTGGGCTGCAGGAACGCAATGTTGTAGGCAACGGAGGTGGGCAGTCTGCCTTCGTCTACCAGATCGCAGATCGAGCGCGTGGCCTCGGAGAGCTTCATCAGACGGTTGAGCTTCATGGTGCTCATACCGATTTCCTTTGCGATGATCTCGTCCGTTTCCGGGCCACTCTTCGCGCCACGGATCTTCCGGCCTGCCTTGCGCTTCATACTGTCCGCTTTCATCCGCAGGGCGCGGGAGAGGTCATAGGTGGAAATATGCTCACGGTGGAGGTTGCCGTCCGCAACAAGGATGCGGGCGTCGTCATCGTCGAGCTGCTGGATAATCGTGGGGATGGGATAGTTCAGCTCGCTGGCAATCAGGTGGCGGCGCTGACCGTACAGGATTTCCAGCTCGCCGTCCTTGTTGAAGCGGGCCAGCACCGGATCTTTCACACCGAAGCGCTTGATGGATTGGTACAGCTCCTTGAAGTCGTCGCTGTCCCGGTCAACGAAAAAGGTGTTAATGTCTGCCTTTTTCAGATAGGCCGGGTGAAGGATCGCGGAGAAGGCTTCGCCCTCGCCGGGGATCGGCAGCGCCTTCTTGTCCTTTTCCGTGGGCGGGCTCAGCTTTTCGCCCAGCAGTTTCGTGATCGCCGTGCCGGTTGGTCCCTCGGCCACAGTGCCGACGGGCTTTTCTTCTTTTTCGGCTTTCGTGGCGGGTGCTTTCGAAGGGGCGGGCTTTTTCTCTTTATCTGCTGCAGCCGGGGTGGTAGCCTCCGCAACTTTTTTGTCGTCCTTCGGCGGCTCGGCAGGTTTCTTTTCCTCCGGCTTTGCAGCGGGAGGAACTGCGGCCTCGGCTTTCTTTTCAGCAGGTTTTTCCACCGTGGCTTTCGCCGGAGACGGAGGCACGGCCTCGGGTTTCTTCTCAGTAGGAGCGGCTTTCTTTTCCTGCGGCTCGGCAGCTTTGGCGCGCTACTTGGCCTCGGCCTTCTTCTCGGCGGGCGCTGCCTTTTTCTCAGTCGCTTTTTCTACTTTGGGCGGCGCTTTGGTGTCCGGGTCAATCAGTTTGCCGGGAATCGGAGCGTCGGGATTTGCTGCCACCGCCAGACGATAATCCTTTGCCTCTTTCTCAGTCATGTCATACACTAGGGCATCCAGTGTTTTCAGCTTGGCAAGCTCGGCGGCCTTGCGGCGGCGATAGCCGTGCACAAGCTGATACTCGCCGTTTTCCAGCGGCCGCAAGATCACTGGCTCCCGGAGACCGTTGACCAGGATACTGCTTACCAGCGTTCCATAGGATTTTTCCGGCAGCTTAAAGTCTGTCACGCCGGGGAGATCATGGATCTTCTCGATGGGGATTTGCTGGGGAATGGGTTTTTCGTTGGGCATTGATTTCCTCCTTCATGTCTTAAATCTGCGAAAATGCGTTTCATGGTGAAACGGATTTCAGCCAAAGTCATGCCGCACGGCGGCGGCGTAATACAGGCTGATGGTCAGCGGCGCGTAATATAGCGCCGTCAACAGATAGCCCCGTATGTTTTTGATCTTCGTGGTCGTTTCCCGGAGGGAGTCCATCACATAGGTAACGTGTTCAAAGTCTAACCGTCGGTATCGCTCCTTGACTTTCGATGCCGGTATCTGTTCATTCCCGATCTTGATACTTTCAGAAGTGCTGCACAGAATGTCACAAATGAGCTGCAAGATACTGTCCGGATCATCGTATGGGTAGCTCTCTATCAGACGGGGATAGTCAATCTGCTCCCGCACGTCCGCTTCGATCACCGCTCTCTCCACTTTAGGGCAGTATGATGGATGGATAGATGGATCAGTATAGCTATTATCAGTATTGCTTGTATCAGTATAATTTGTTTCCCTTTTTGGGAACTCTGCACTTCCGTTTTCGGGAAGTCTTGAAGTTTCTTTTTGGGAAGTCTGGACTTCCTCTTTTGAATCTTCTTGACTTCCCGTTTTGGGAAGTCTTGGTGAGGCAAACTTCCCCTTGGGCGCATTGGACACGGTTTCCACGAATTGCTTGACAGAGATCATGGTCGGCTTGCCCTGCCCCTGCTTCTTCCGCTCGATCAGCCCGACG
>JAFRCB010000047.1 GCA_017404585.1 Lachnospiraceae bacterium | reverse complement strand
TTCTGTACGGACTGCTTGCCGTCTTCTGCCTTGACATAAACCTGATCCATAAGGACGACTTCGGAGAGCTCCTTATTGAGACGGCCGTTGACGATACCGTTGATGACCTTATCCGGTGCGTTCGGCTTCTCGTTCTTGGCAGCTGCGAAAAGGACTTCCTTCTCTTTCTCAAGATACTCAGCGGAAACTTCTGCGCGTGTGCAGTACTCCGGACGCATAGCGGCTGCCTGCATAGCGACGTTCTTAGCCATCTCGGCAAGCTCCGGTGTGCACTCGTCAGCTTCAACTTCTACGAGAACAACGATCTTGCCGCCCATATGTGTATAGGATGTGATGAATCCGTTATCAGCAGCGACTCTTGCAAATCTGCGGATCTTCAGGTTCTCGCCGATTGTAGCGACATGCTCTGTAACGAACTCTGCCACTGTCTTGCCGTCTTCAAGTGTTGTAGCAAGAAGAGAGTCAACGTCAGCTGCGTCTGTAGCCATGATCTGCTCAGCGATAGCCTGAACAAATGCCTGGAACTTCTCATTCTTGGCAACGAAATCTGTCTCGGAGTTGACCTCAACTGCGACTGCCTTTTTGCCGTCTGCGGAAACGAGGGTCTTGCAGAGACCTTCTGCAGCGATTCTGTCAGCCTTCTTGGCTGCCTTCATCTTGCCGTTCTCACGAAGGAAGTCGATTGCCTTTTCCATGTTGCCTTCGCATGCTGTAAGAGCCTTCTTGCAGTCCATCATGCCTGCACCGCTCTTCTCACGAAGCTCTTTTACCATTGCAGCAGTAATTGCCATTATAATTTCCTCCTAATACTGTGTTCAAATCACTCAGCAGCGGCTTCGGACTCTTCATCCGGATATGCTGTGTAGCCTTCTGCCGGAACGTCCATGAGACCCTGATTAGCCTCGATGACAGCGTCAGCCATCTTGGAAACGATCAGCTTGACGGCACGGATAGCATCGTCATTGCCCGGGATGATATATGTAAGCTCTTCCGGATCGCAGTTCGTATCGCAGATGCCGATCAGCGGGATGTTAAGAGTATGAGCTTCCTGTACGCAGATACGCTCCTTCTTCGGGTCAACGATGAAGATAGCATCCGGGAGCTTCTTCATGTCACGGATACCGCCAAGGTTCTTCTGAAGCTTCTCAAGTTCCTTCTTGAGCTGAAGGACTTCCTTCTTCGGCAGGACTTCAAATGTGCCGTCCTCTGCCATTGTCTCGATATCCTTCATTCTCTTGATGCGGGACTGGATCGTCTTGAAGTTTGTCAGCATACCACCGAGCCATCTCTCGTTGATATAGTACATACCGCAGCGCTCAGCCTCTGTGCGGATCGCATCCTGTGCCTGCTTTTTTGTACCTACGAAGAGAATCTTGCCGCCGTCCTTGACGATATCAACGACTGCGTTGTACGCATCGTCGACCATGCCTACGGACTTCTGAAGGTCGATGATATAGATGCCGTTGCGCTCTGTGTAGATATACGGCTTCATCTTGGGGTTCCAGCGTCTGGTCTGATGTCCGAAATGGACGCCTGCTTCGAGCAGCTGCTTCATTGAAATAACACTCATTTTGTTTCTCCTTTTTATGGTTTTTAGCTCACCCATATGTTTCCTGCCGGCATGACCCAGTGGGCACCGAATGCCGGAATCCGCATATGTGAAATTTGCAACAGATGGTATTATAGCATGATAAATTAATGCAAGTCAACAAACTTACAGTTATATCACATTCTTTTTTTGATCGAATTTAAAGATATAGAATCCCAGCGAAATTGCCGCCGCGGCGGATAAAACAAGCATGAACAGATATCCGGTATCCGTGACCATCTCCCGTTCAATCAACGCATTCAATATGACAGCATACAGATTATTGGCTGCGTGAGCCGCAATTGCTGCCCAGATCGTCCCGTAATGTTCATACACCGCTGCCAGCACAATACCGAAGAAAAAGGCAAATACCCCCTGGGTCAGGTTCTGATGATACACTCCGAAGCAGACTGCGCTCAGGAACACCGCCCACCTAACGCCGAGCAGGTCTCTGACCCTCCTGTACATAAGGCCTCGAAAGATCAGCTCCTCACAGGCGGGACCGATTGCACAGAGACTTATGAACTGGATAATGAGGCTCACGTTCTGAAACAAAGACGCGTTTATCTCGGCTCCCGCTTCGTCTTGGATCAGCACTCCGAGCGGCACCTGGATGGTATCCGCGAATCCGATTGAAAACAAAGCAACGATAAGCACCGCTGCCGCGCCGAACGCATTGAGATTCAGGATGCGCTCTGTCCGTCCGTAAGTCATCCTCTTAATCTCATCATGCCTGTACATAATATAGAAAAAAGGAATCAGGATAAAGTCCACAATACCGGTCAAAACGACCAGAAACGTATTGTCGAACTCTATCTGCGGCAGGAATATCTGCAGTCCCCATATGATGATCATATATAAGATGCCGGAGATGATGAACGCAAGCGCCACCGGCACCACACAGGTAAAGATACAGCGAAATATACCACCATCCTCGGGCATGACAGTCGGCCTTACGAAAAGCCTTGTACTGTCAGTGGATTTTTCACTTCCGAACGTACTGCCTCCCGTTCCGCTCATCCCGCTTCTGGCCTGTCCTATGAGAACATTTCGAAGCTCGATCGGGCTGTCAACGATGCAGGCAGGCCACTCAGCCTCCAATTCTTCTCTGGATCCGAAACCGTAAGTGACGCCTATACAGTCTATGCCTGCAGCAGCTGCACCGATACAGTCGTATTTTCTGTCGCCGACCATCACGATCTCATCGCGGAGTTCCTCCATACCCAGCTCGCGTATTGTCTCCTCGATGAGTTCATACTTATCTGTACGACGGCCGTCCATATCACTGCCGACAACGGCGGTGAAATACTCGTCAATATTGAACATGCGAAGGATCTGTCTGCAGAACATCGTCGGTTTTGAAGATGTAAGAGCTAATGTAAAGTGCTCATCATGCAGCTGGCGAAGCACACTCTTTATACCGTCATACAGATAGTTCTCGTAAATGCCCTTCGGCCTGTAGCGCTCGCGATAGCGCTCAACTGCCCTGACTGCCTCCTCCTCAGATACACCCGCAAAGCTCATGAACTGTTCTTTGAGCGGAGGTCCTACAAAGCATCGCAGGTCCGAGAGAGGGACCTGCATTCCAAACTCCTTTTCAAGCGCATACTGCACACTTTTTGTTATCCCCTCGCCGGAATCCGTAAGAGTTCCGTCAAGATCGAATAAAACTGTATTCCACATTCCACTTTACTCCGCGGCTTCCATTTTGCCGTACCGGGAAAAATACTCGTCGACGCCGTTCACAAGGCCTCTGACGATCTGATCCTGTCCGTCTTCTGAAGTAAGGAACATATCTTCATCGTAATTGGACATGAATCCCATCTCGACGATGGTCACAGGCATCTCAGCCCAGTTGATTCCCGTCATATCATCCTGGTACAGGTTATCCAGAGCTGTCTGACCTGTCTCCTCGCACTGAGCGTCTCTCATGATCCTTGACAAAGCCTGACTGCGCTCTATTACCTCTTCACTGAGATACGGGTTGGATGACGTCGGCGCATAGCACAGAACGCCGTCCACAGAGCTGCTGTCCGAGCTGTTGCAGTGAATGCGAAGAAAAATATCAGCGTTCGCGTCAGCGGCGATCTGAGCGCGCTGCACGTTGGACATGGTCACATCATTGATTTCTCTGCACAGAACGACCGTATAGCCGCGGGCTGCCAACGCGTCTCGCAGCTTCAAAGTCACGTCAAGGTTTACCTGGTACTCATACACACCGGACCAGTTGCCCTGTGTCCCGCTTGTAACCCCCTGCTTCATATTCTCAGATCCGGGGCCGTTCGGTTCCAGATCTGTGATCTGGTTAGTCTCATGTCCGGCATCGATACAGACAATAAATCCGTTTCCTTCGGTCTGATTTTGTCCGGTCCCCGCATTCTCCAGCGAATTGCGCGGTATCGGAGTGACTAAATTTCCGTTCTGCACCGCATCCGCATACTCGCTGACATTGGGTATCGCGGCGACTGCGGCTCCCCGGATCACATCGGACGTGGCATGCAGAGCTATTGCGGCAGCTTCCGGGTCAACATTCTCGGTCTGGTTCGAGTCAGAAAGACCGCTCTCTGTCACAGCTGCCACACCGCTTTCCGCAGCGTTTTTTTTCGCCTCTCTCTCAGCTTTGGCCGTCTCTACTTCTGTATGGAGCCTTCCGGCCTCCAGCCCGATCAGGGTCCCTGCTGCGCCAAGTACCAGCACGCCTGCGATAATTGTCAGGATCATCAGGATATCAAGTTTTTTATTTTTCTTTTTCATGTGTGACCGCCCCGTCTTTTTACATAGTCCAAATTGCAGTATAGCACACATATACCGATTTCATCAATCGCCTTTCAGGAACTAAAATAATAGATATTTCTCCTGCTGTCGCGGGCACACACCCTATAAGGACCGGTATATGTCGGAGCCGCTTCAATATAGAGGATCCTGCCGACATATTTCCATCTCACTTCACGTCCGGCGGCGCACACGAAAAGAGGCGCTACTTCCCCGTCACTTTCGAGATATGCGAACGGCCTGTACTTTGCATCTTGATTGTCGGAGCCCTCCGTCAGCTCTGTTTTTTCGGACAAATCATCCCCGATCACCCGGAACGTGATCCCTCCGCTGCCCCGGTCCTCCCAGAACGGGACAGATTCCGTCATCTCACGCGCACCGCGCTCGTCTTCCGGTATGTGCAGATCCGACTCTGAGTCAGCACGGTCTTCCTCCGGCATACGCAGGTCGAACTCTGAGTCGACAGGGTCTTCCTCCGACAAATGCGCTCCTTGCTGTGAGTCTGTGCTGCTGCCCGGGGAAGCCCCGCCGTCAGCGTCAGTTCTCTCGTCCGCCAAAGCCCTGCCTTCACGACCAGTGTCATTGACCGTTGTTCCACTGCTGACATGTGCCTCATCGCCTGCATAAGTCTCTCCGTCAGCCTGGCCTTCAACGCCGATCTGGGGCTCGCCGTTGACCTCTGTCTCATTGCCGGCACCGGACCTCCCACCGTTCTTAGCACCACCGCTGACATGATTTCCTTCATTGACCTCCGCACCATCGCCGACACGGGTTCCGTCACCTGCAGCTGCTCCGCCGTCGGCAGCCGTCTCTTCCGGCAGTTCCCAATCCCCCGCGGTCTCCCATCGCAGAGCAGGCTCGACGACAAATGTATAGCGCATGTCGCTTTCCGGGTTGGTCATATGGACGTATACATCCGAGGTTCCTTCCGCGAGCGCAATTACAGCCCGCCCGCTGCCGTCTGTCATAAGCACTTCCGGGTTGCTGATCACACAGCTCACACTCTGGTCCGACCATATCTCAAGGAGACACGGAATGACCATAGTATCTCCGACCGTAAGGACAAACTGCTGGTCGGCCTGCACGGGATATGACGCGCACATAATAAGAAGGAGCAGAAAAGCTCCGATTTTCTTCATTTTTCCGGTAATTTCGACTGCCGCCATATAATTGCCTCCTTTATCAAGTCTCACTTTTACTGGTCTGACAGTGCGAGGGCTCATCGACCTATATTTTCAATGATTTCTCTGTATTTCATGACCAGCTCGTCCTGTTCGGCTCCGTCTATCTCAAGGACTTCCCTAAGGGCCTGTTCTGCTGTGTCGGGGTTTCTCTCGTCATATAGTCTCATTGCCATGACTTTTGTCCACGCGGAGATTTTATCCTCATCAGAGTGTTCATCTGCGATAAACTCCGCAAGGAATCTCTCAGCGCTTCCCGTATCTCCCACGCTCCTGCTGAGTTCCGCCGCCTTGAGTCTTAAGAAACCGAGATCCTGCTCCCCCGCATTCTCCATCAGAACAAGTATCTCCGCTATGGCCTTCCGATATTGCAGATCCCGCTCATCTTCGCTGTCGGCAAGGCTGCCTGCCAGCTCGTAATAAAGTATCCGCTGCCTCGTGACCTCCTTTGCCGTCTCCTCATCCGTAGATTTTGTCAAACTGCCCGCCTTCATAATATCCGCATGGAACCGGGCGAGGTCCGGACGGGCGTCGGCATTAGCGTCTTCCGCCATTTCAAGCATGATCCTGTCTGCAGTCTTCCTTGACGATTCAAGACAATGAACTACTCTGGTCCCCGCGTCGGACCTTACGGCATCCCGATAAATACCTCTCAGGCTGAATGCAAGTACCGTAAACAGCAGCATCAAAGCACCTGAGACAGCAGCTATCCTCTCCACTCTGTCCATCCGCCGGATCCGCATGAACTCTTCCCACACTTCCGCGGCATCCGAATACCGCGATCCGGCATCTCTGTTCGCAGCTTTACCGGCGACCTTCCGTATCTTCATCAGGGTCCTTTTTTCAAATACCCGGCTGTTTCCGCCTGTTTGCGAGAGTTTATCCGTGAACTCACCGATCGTCACGCCAAGACTGTAGACGTCCGCCGCCATGGAACAGATTCCGAAATGCTGTTCCGGAGCGGCATAACCGCGCGTGCCAAGCGGCATGTTATCTGTCTGTTCACCTACAATGGCTATATCGAAGTCTACCAGCTTTATTTTCCCTTCACTCGTGACAATAAAGTTATCGGGCTTTATGTCGCGGAAAATGACAGGGGGGTCCTGATTATGCAGATACGCTATGATCCCGCTTATCTCCGTACATATGTCAAGCAGCTGCTGCGCCGACCTGATACGTCCTGCCCGGGCGTATTCCGCAAGAGTCTCTCCTTCTATATAGTCCATGATCTCATAGATGTAATACTCATCCTCGAGTTCCTCTACGATCCTCGGTACGGCAGGATGATCAAGACCCTTAAGCACGAACAGGCCGTCACTGCCGCCTTTTTTCGACTTCGGCAGTTCCTTCATCGCCCATTTTTTCCCTATCCGATCATCAAGGACCACATAAACGCTGCCATATCCCCCGCTCCCGATTTTCTTCAGCACCCTGTATTTGCCTATCTTTTCCACTTTGCCGCCTCCGGTCTTTATGAAATAAAAAAAGGCACAGCTCTTTTGCTGTACCTTTTGACATAGTATACCGTAATTAATGTCAGTTTGCAACTGTATACCTTTAACTCCGAAAAGACCCGGTCAGCTGCCGGTTACGCTTCAGCACCCGCTTTCAGGCAGGCCGCAAAAAGACAGGTCATCGATTACATATGATCGGGAGCTTCAAATCCGAGTATATCGATACTCTTATTTAAGACCTTGAGAACAATGGACAGAAGTCTCAGGTAACTTCCGCGCCTTGCCTCATCCTCCTCGGACAGGATCTTTGTGCCGTGATAGAAGCGGTTGAAATCATTTGCGGTCTCATAAATATAAGCGCAGATCTTATGCGGAGCAAGCTCACCGTAAGCCTCCTCGATCGATGCTCCGAAACGGGCAAGATCCAGCATGAGAGACTTCTCGGCGGGATCCGCCGGCGCAAGAAGTCTGCCGTCTGACGCAAAGCCTGCGGCAGCTGCCTTCTCAAGGATAGATTTGATGCGAACGATCGTATAGAGAATGTACGGCCCCGTATTGCCCTCGAACGCCGTGAACTTCTCTTCATCAAAAACATAATCTTTAGACGCCTGATTGGACAGATCACCGTACTTGATGGCTGAGAGCGATACGATTTCCGCCGTTCCGTCGGCATCCTCCAGACGAACATTCTTGTTCTCCGCGATTTTTCTTACCATCGACTCTTTGATCTGATCAAGGAGGGTCTCAAGCCTCATGACACCGCCCTGGCGGGTCTTAAAGGGCTTCCCGTCCTTACCGTTCATTGTGCCGAAACCGACGTGAACAAGTTTTGTATTCTCACCGATGAGACGGGCCTTTCTGGCTGCACGGAACACCTGCATGAAATACAGGGACTGGCGCTTATCGACGACGTAAATAATCTCATCGGGGCATATGTCTTCCATTCTCTGGACAATAGTCGCAAGGTCCGTCGTATTGTAGAGTGAAGCTCCGTCTGATTTCAGGACCATGCAGGGCGGAACCTCGATCTTATCGTCCGGTTCCGCAACATCTATGACCAATGCCCCCTGGTCATAGTGAGCATAGCCTTCCGCTTTCAGCTTCTCTACCATCGGAGCAATATATGGCTGAACTGTGGACTCACCGTTCCACAGGTCGAAGGAGACATCCAGCCTTGCATAATTCTTCTTAAGATCAGCCACGGACAGTTCCATGATTTTGAGCCACATAGCCCGGTAGCCCGGCTAACCCATC
This sequence comes from Lachnospiraceae bacterium, assembly GCA_017404585.1. GTDB lineage: Bacteria > Bacillota > Clostridia > Lachnospirales > Lachnospiraceae > Chordicoccus. The sequence continues at coordinate 3,637 of JAFRCB010000047.1, read as the reverse complement.
TGTAAAAGATGAGTAGCCTCCAGTGCTTCCGCCTTGTATGCCTCATCTTCCTTGGACTTCGCTGAAGCGCACGGATAGACTTCCTCGAGCTCAGCCAGGGTGAACGGCGCTTCCTTCGGATAATCATCCATATCGATCGGCGCGTCATCACGGAAATAAATAAGCTCCGGTTTTCTTATTTTCATCTCAGTGATAATGAGACCCATCTGAAGGCCCCAATCTCCGAGATGGACGTCACCGACCACATCATCACCGCATGCTCTTGCCAGCCGCTTGATGCTCTCGCCGATGACAGCGCTGCGAAGGTGTCCGACATGAAGCGGTTTTGCGACGTTCGGTCCGCCGTAATCGATCACGATCTTCTTTGGGGGATCTGTCTGCGGAACAGACAGGTATGGATCGGCGTCCATCTGTCCGAGCAGATCCGCAAGAAATTCACCGGTGACGTTGATATTGATAAAGCCCGGACGGACTACATCGGCATCAAATATCCTCTCGCCGCGGTCAAGCGCTGCCACAACATCATCAGCGATCATGAACGGAGCTTTGTGATATTTCTTAGCAGCTGCCAGAGCCCCGTTGCACTGGAACTCGCACAGATCCGGGCGGTCCGAGAGACGGACCTCACCGTAGGACGGATCGTAGCCTGCCGCCTGAAAAGCTTCCTTAAGCTTTGATGTGAGTACATTTTGAATCTTTTCCATATACTTTCCTTAATCTCTTCCGTAGTATTTTCCGTAATATTTTCCGTAATAGCCCTTGCCGGATTCCATGTTGACCTTGTTCATGATCACACCGAGTATCTTACAGTCGGACATTTCGAGCTGAGCTTTTACCTGCTGAGCAAATTTATAGCTGACTTCGCCCGACGCTATGACAAGAGCGACGCCGTCGCACTGTCTTGATACGATAGCCGCATCGATAACGGAGCCGAGAGGCGGTGTATCAATCAACACATAGTCATAATTCTTTCGCAGAGCCTCAAGAAGCGCCGAAAAACGTTTGCCTCCCAGAAGCTCCGCCGGGTTGGGAACATCCGGTCCGGAGAATATCATCTGAAGTGTCGGATAATCCGTCTGGCAGAGGCATTCGCTAATGGTCCCCTGACCTGTCAGGAAATGGCTGAGGCCCTTGAGCTCCGCACCCTCGACAATATAGCGCCCGAGGAGCACGGATTTTCTGAGATCTGCATCAATCAGCACAACTTTTTTGCCCGCCTGAGCCATGGACTCCGCAAGCCGGGCAACAATAGATGACTTTCCTTCATTGGGAAGACAGCTGGTGATGCACACCGCCTGAACATTTTCTCCCGCAAATTCTACATTTGTACGCAGCATCTTTATTGCCTCATCGAACTGAAAATGCTGCGTCTTATCCTTAATTTTTACGACCGGCATTCTTACTTCCTCTTCGCCTTTCTCTTTCTGCTCTTCCTTGACCGACTGGTTTCCATCGCGTCATCCTCCTTTGGGATGACACCGAGAACAGACAGACCGAGGTATCGTTCCACATCCTCACTGTCCTTGATCGTATCATTCAGCATAAATCGAATCACGATCAGAATGACTGCCAGCATTGCACCGAGAACGGCACCGAGGAATGTATCTCTCCTGACCGACGGGCTTGACGGGCTCACGGGCAGATCAGCCTCCTCGACCGTATTGACCGCCTGAATTGCCATGATCTTTGTGATGTACTCTGCTGAGGACACCCGGACGGCGTCGGCGATCGCCTGAGCCATTGCGGGATCTTCATGAGTGACGTTGATGACAATATATCGGGTATCTGCCGGGTTCGTGACCGAAATCGTCGCCGCAAGGCGATTGGTCGTCATGCCGAGACCCAGCTCATCGATGACCTCCTGCATAACAGGCCGCGCTGTGACCAGCTGCAGATAGTCCTGTGTAAGATAGGTAGAAGAATTCAGGTCTGCCGTGTTGACAATTTCAGAATTCTGACTTGTCCTGTTCAGGATATAAACCTTTGTGTTAGATGTATACATGGGTGTCACGAAGAATTTCGTGAACACATAAATGAGGCCGCCGAATATGACAGCCGCAAGGATCACCAGATACATCTTCGCCCAGACAGCGGCAATGACCTCCCGAAGATCTATCTCCGCTTCTTTTATCTGCTGATTATCGTCCATTAAATATCTCCTCCTGCATGATCTGCCCGGCTGTCTGCCGGGCGTTCTCATTGCAATGACCTAAAAATTATAATCGGAATTTGCGCAAAAGCAAAGGATTATTTCTCATCGATACGTTTTTCCGAATAATTATCCGGTATCTCATCTCCCCACGGTGTTCCGTCGAGATCGTAAGGAGTCGACTGGTAAACATAATAGTTCAGCCAGTTGGTATAGAGATTATTGGCATGGGCTCTCCACACAAGAGGAGGTCTCCTGCCCGGATCGTCATCCGGGAAATAATTCTTCGGCAGGTCAATTTCGATGCCCTTCTTCTTGTCTCGCTCGTACTCGCGGCGAAGCTGCATACGTCCGTACTCCGGATGACCTGTGACATAGATTTTCCTGCCGTTCTCAGCCATGCAGAGGAATACACCGGCCTCCTTCGACTGAGCGAGAATAGTGAGTTCGGGGCAGTTCGCTATATCTTTGGCCGGAACATCGGTGTATCTCGAATGCGGCATGAGGAACTGATCGTCGAAGCCCCTGACCAGCGGGACCTTGCGGTTGAACACCTTGTGCTGGAACAGACCGAACATCTTCTTGTCGAGAAGTTTTTTCTGCAGACCGTAATAGTAATACATAGCTGCCTGGGCCGCCCAGCAGAGATAGATCGTCGATGTCACGTGCGTATTGATCCAGGAGAACACCTGGGAAATCTCATCCCAGTAATCGACATCTTCGAATTCATAGAGTTCGACAGGCGCACCGGTGACGATCATGCCGTCATAGTGTTTCCTTTTGATCTGATCAAAGGTCACATAGAAGGTATCAAGGTGGCTCTTGGATGTATTTTTGGAATCATGCGACCGCATTCTCATGAACGTGCAGTCGATCTGGAGCGGTGTGTTCGAGAGTTCCCTGAGGATCTGAAGCTCCGTATCCTCCTTGATCGGCATGAGGTTCAGGATAAGGATCTGAATCGGACGGATATCCTGATGAATCGCCCGGTTCTCATCCATGACAAATATATTCTCTTTCTCAAGTATCGCCCGTACAGGCAGATCATTCGGTACTTTAATCGGCATTATATTCTCCTTCCTCCAGAGCTCTCAGGAATTCCTCCTCAGTGATGATCGGAATGCCGAGCTCTCGGGCCTTTTTATTTTTTCCGGACGTGCTGCCCGGATCATTGTTTATAAGAGCAAATGTTTTTTTCGAGACGCTTCCCGCACATTTTCCGCCCCGGTCTTCGATAAAAGCCGTGAGCTCGTTCCTGTTTTTGAACTTATGCACATCTCCTGTGACCGCAAATGTCTTTCCCGCAAGCTCGCTGCCTGCAGACTTCGCTTCCTCCGCCATGGTCAGGCCGGCTTCCCTGAGCTTTTTCATAAGCTCCCGGTTCTCCCCGGCCGAAAAGAAGCTGACGATTGCCGCGGCCGTTGCGGGGCCTACGTCCTTGACGGCCAGAAGTGTCTCACGGTCTGCCTGCATCAGCTTGTCAAATGA
>JAFRCB010000046.1 GCA_017404585.1 Lachnospiraceae bacterium | reverse complement strand
TGAGTCGTTTTATGAGACGGTTCAGCATTGTGTGACATACACATAACTGCTGGACCGCTTTTCATGATAAAGGACTGCAACATATAAAGATACACAGTTGTATTAAAGTTGAGGAGCAGATATGACACTGGCCATTCCGTGGAATGACAACAGCATAGGGAGGATATACAGGCTGCTCTTTGCCACTTTCGCGTTTGAGCCGGGGAAAGTGGCCGGAGCGGGCGAAGGAGCAAATGAGACAGCAGCAAGGCTTATGGATCAGTACGGCGACAGCATTCTCCGGTTTGCTTACTCCTATCTTCACAATATGTCAGATGCTGAGGAGATTCTTCAGGATACGCTGCTGGCGTATCTGGTGAATAAGCCTGCATTTGCAAATGAAGCCCACGCCAAAGCCTGGCTCTTCCGCGTCGCCGGAAATCTGAGCAAGAACAGGATCCGCTATAACGGATATCGAAATCACGACGAGCTCATGGAGGAGCTTGTCGCCGAGGAGAAGGAGGATCTCAGGTTTGTCTGGGAGGCCGTCAGCCAGCTCCCGGATAACTACCGTGAAGTCATTCACCTTTTCTACCGTGAAGGATTCACGACGGCGGAGATTGCAGCCATTCTCGGCCGCAGAGAAGTGACGGTCAGGTCTGATCTTTCACGGGCGCGAAAGAAGCTGAAAGAAATCCTGAAGGAGGCGTATGACTTTGAGTAAAAAGTATAATGAGATCATGGACAAAGTCGTCGTCACCGATGAGATGCGGAGGCGCGTCTTAAAGGAAATCAGCAGTGCGGATCCTGAAAAACTTGCCGCATATAAAATAGATGCGGATGAGGATTTTGCAAATGCATTCTCCGGCAAAAAAAGATTCTCTGCAGCTAAAATACTTGCCGGTCTCGCTGTGGCCTGCGCGCTTATCCTGATTGCAGGAATCATAAGAATCAGTCAGCCGCTCATGAGTCCTTCAATGACCGGTAGTGTGGAATATGAGGAGGCAAAGGAGTATGCGGCTGAAGAGGATACAATGGTCGGGAACCAGGACATGAACGGTCAGCCGGCGCTGCAGAACAGTGAGGCAGCGGACGAAGGAATAGCAGATGCAGAGGCAGGCGGCGGGAATGCCGGCGCAAAGTCAGAAGCTGCGGATAAAGGAACTGGCGGAGCTGCGGCTGACGAAGCAGTCGACGAAAAGGCTGAGGGAGATGCCGCAAGTGATCGGGCAGATATGTCTGTGCGTCTCGGAGAGCCGGAGATACGAAAAATCGTTGAAACATATATAGGTCCCGAGCTCGAAATTTCAGATACAGACATAGAGGAAAGCGCGCTTATATATACAGTGTCAAAAGCACAGTCCGGTGAGATTTTTTCGTATATTCGAATTGACGTCAGTGACGGCAACGTGGTTATTGAGAATGCACAGACCGGGGAAATTTCGACGCTTACGTTCCGTGAGATGACAGGTCAATAATGCAGGACTGTTTTGTAAAGAGGAATATTATGGCTTTTTTTGTGTTAAATATGCAAAAAACTGTGGATTAAGATGAGAAAGATAAAAAAAGAAGGCCGCTATGAGGGGTTGCGGCCTTCCGGGGATGCCGGCGAACCGGCATTGAAAAAGTGAGTGCTTCTCAGCACAATTGTATGTTAGCATAAAAAAATGAACAAACTATGAACATTAGAGAAAAATTTGAAAAATCGTAAAAATTTTTTAAGGGGTGGAATATGAAAGTTTCTGCGGTCATTACACTGAAAAAAGGGGAGGGCAGACTTCTCAAATCCGGAGGGGCATGGATCTTTGACAATGAAATCGCCGATATAGAAGGAAGCTTTCTTAATGGTGATGTCGTTAGTGTCAGGGACTTTGACGGCTATCCCATGGGAAAGGGCGTCATCAATATGAACTCGAAGATCCGGGTGCGAATGCTGACCAGAGACAAGGATACTGAGATCGACAGGGAGTTCTTCACGAAAAGATTGAGGGCTGCCTGGGACTACCGCAGGAAGACTGTCGATACAGGAAGCTGCCGTATCGTCTTCGGCGATGCGGATTTCCTTCCGGGGATTACAATCGACAAGTATGAGGACATACTCGTCATAGAGTCTCTGTCTTTGGGCATGGACAGGATGAAAGAGCTGATTCTGGAAATTCTGACAGGGATCCTGGCTGAGGATGGCATAAAGATCCGCGGGATTTATGAGCGAAGCGACGCGAAGGAGCGGCTCAAGGAGGGAATGGAGAGGAAAAAGGGATTCATAGGTCAGCCCTTCGACACGCAGGTCCCGATCACAGAGAACGGCGTTCATTATCTGGTCGATGTGGCGGAAGGCCAGAAGACGGGATTTTTCCTTGACCAGAAGTATAACCGCGCAGCTATCAGGCCCATGTGCCGCGGAGCAAGGGTGCTGGACTGCTTTACACACACGGGATCATTTGCGCTTAACGCCGCCCTGGCGGGGGCAGAAAGCGTTCTTGCGGTGGATGCGTCGGAGACAGCCCTTCGCCAGGCAATCCGAAATGCGGAGCTCAATGGATTTGCTTATGAAGCCGGAACGACAGTGAAGGAAACGCAGGCCGGACATGGAGATGCTGACGTTATGGCAACGGAGGATGAACGGGCAGGGCATACAGATGCTGAACGAGAGATTCCGGAGGACGCTCTTACGGGACGGTTCATGACAAATGAAACCGGTACAAAACTCGGCTTCATGACAGCAGATCTCGTAGAGCTTCTGCCTCAGATGGAGCGGGATGGCATGCAGTATGATGTCGTTATATTGGATCCGCCTGCATTTGCAAAATCGAGGCAGAATGTAAAGAATGCAGAGAAGGGCTACCGGAAAATCAACCGTGCGGGCATGCGGCTGGTAAAAGACGGCGGCTTCCTTGCGACCTGCACCTGTTCCCACTTTATGACGCGGGAGCTCTTTGAGAAGATGGTGCATGAGGCGGCCCGCGAGGCCCACGTGCGTCTACGTCAAGTCGAGGCCAGGACGCAGGCACCGGACCATCCCATTTTGTGGTCGGCGGCGGAGAGCTCTTGTCTCAAGTTTTATATCTTCCAGGTGGTGAAAGAACAATAACAGCAGTTCAGACGGGCTGCTCTCTGCATTTCGTTCCCGGCAGCAAAGCATCCATCTTCGTGAGAAAAACATTGCAGGTCCGACCGAGAGATCAGCAATGCATAAGCATTGCTAAGCTCGCAGATAAGGACCTGCGTTTTTCGATGAAGATGATGTTTGCGCCGGTTTTCGAGATCCGGGGGCAGCCCGTCTTAACTGCTAACGGATTGCACGTTTTATGAATACTTTAGCTCCGCTAAAGGTGGATAAATACGGCTTTATTTGGTAAAATGGGGATGTTGTATATGCGCAAACGGGCATATGCAGCATCCGTTTCATATTTCGCTAAAGTGAGGTAAAGCAGAATGTCCACATATGAAGATGCATACAAAAAACTCGCAGGGTGCGGTCAGACCCACCTTCTGAAATTTTACGATGAACTCAGCAGCGAAAAGAAAGCAGCACTGTGCGACCAGATAATGGCAACGGATTTTTCGGTCGTGGATGCGCTTTCCCACGAGGCGGAGAACACCGCCCGGGGTGAGCTCCGTCCCCTCAAGACGATGCAGATCCCGGAGATCGATGAGCGCAGAGAAGAGTTTTTCGAGTGCGGAATGGAGGCTGTCCGCGCGGGGAAAACAGCAGCCGTTCTCCTTGCGGGAGGCATGGGCACACGCCTCGGCAGCCCCGATCCGAAAGGTATGTATGACGTAGGCATTTCCAGACGTGTCTATATATTCGAGCGTCTGGTGACAAATCTCCTCGCTGTGACAAGAAAAGCGAAACAGTGGATTCATCTTCTCATCATGACGAGCGACAAGAATGACGAAAAGACCCGTGATTTTTTCAAAAAGAACGACTTCTTCGGATATAATCCGGCCTATGTTCAGTTCTTTGTGCAGGATATGGCTCCGACAGTCGGTTTTGACGGGAAAGTCCTGCTGGAAAGTAAAGACAGAATATCCACATCACCGAACGGGAACGGCGGCTGGTTCTCTTCAATGGTGCGATGCGGGCTGATCGACTATCTGAAGGAGGACGGCGTTGAGTGGCTGAACGTGTTCGGCGTCGACAATGTCCTGCAGTCCATCTGTGACCCGGTCTTCATCGGCGCAACGATCCTGTCAGGCTGCGCCTCCGGCTCGAAGGTCGTCAGAAAGACGTCGCCGGATGAGAAAGTCGGCGTTATGTGTCTCGAGGACGGAAAAACGGCTGTCGTTGAGTACTCGGAGATGACGGACGAGATGAGGAATGCAAAGGATGATGACGGGAACTATCAGTTCTACTACGGCGTCATCTTGAATAACCTCTTCCGCGTGGATGCGCTGGAAAAGGTGATGGATGAGAAAATGACATATCACATTGCGCGGAAAAAAATCAATTGTATCGACGGAAACGGCGATAAGGTCGAGCCTGAAGAGGTAAATGGCTGCAAGTTTGAACTTTTCATCTTCGACCTTCTGCGCGATATTCCCGGCTGCCTTCCGTTTGAAGTGGTCCGGGAGAATGAATTTGCACCTGTGAAAAATAAGACAGGCGCGGACTCCGTGGAGAGCGCGAGACGGCTGCTTCTCATGAACGGAGTGAAATTGTAATAGACTCAGGGATGCACATTTTTGCCTGATATCGGCAGTACATCTGAAGGATGTTCTGCCCCTGCGCAGCAGTCAGAGCGGAGATGTGCGGGTGCCCGGCGAGGTGCGGTCCCTGAAAGGAACAGTATCAAGAAAGGAACAGTATGGAAACAGAAGACAGAAAACTTGCCCTTCTGATTGATTCGGACAATGTGTCCTCCAAGTATCTGAACGGCATTTTCGATGAGCTGTCCCAGTATGGCATTATCACATACAGACGTATCTACGGTGACTTCACGTCCCAGCTCAACGCGCGCTGGAGCGAGAAGCTCCTGGAAAAATCCATCATACCGATCCAGCAGTTCTCCAACACGAGCGGGAAGAACGCAACGGATTCAGCCCTGATCATCGACGCGATGGATCTTCTCTACACGTCCAATGTGGACGGCTTCTGCATCGTCTCCTCCGACAGTGATTTTACCAGACTGGCAAGCCGCCTGAGAGAGTCCGGCAAAATCGTTATCGGCATGGGAGAGAAGAAAACGCCGGATTCGTTCCGCGCTGCCTGCACGATTTTCACTGAGCTTGAAAATCTGGTCGAGACCGAGCAGAATGTCAGCTCGACGGATAAGGAGGCCATTGAGGCCGATATCATCAATATCATCACGATGAATGATAACAAGGGGAAGATCACCGGCTCAGGTGAGATCGGGAGCAAGCTGCAGAACAAGTATCCGGATTTCGATATCCGAACATTCGGCTACAGCCAGCTCAGCAAGTTCCTGGAGGACATGCCGGCGATCGAGGTCACCAAGGCCAACAATCAGG
>JAFRCB010000045.1 GCA_017404585.1 Lachnospiraceae bacterium | reverse complement strand
TGCTGGAAAAGATTGATTTCAGCGAGAACGATACTCTCTATATCCTCGGTGATGTTGCGGACAGAGGACCGGACGGTATTAAAACATTCATGTATATCATGGATAAGCCGAACATAATCTATCTGGTCGGAAATCACGACCTGTTCTTAACTGACGCTTACAAGAGATCGCTCCTTGTCAAGGATTCAGAGGGCTTTTACGCGACTCGCGAGTGGATGATCTGGTATTATAACGGGGGACTTACGACCTGGAGCGAGTTCGTCAAGCTTGACCGGACAGAGCGGCGCAGGATAGTCAGTTATATTGCAAATGCATATGTAGTCATCCCAAACCTGAAGGTCGGTGACCGGAATTTCTATTTGTGCCATGCGACGCATCTCGACAGGTATGTGGACACGCCGCTTCGATACAACGAGCTCAGTCCGAAGGAGAGAGAGCATGTCGTCTGGGACCGCGTGTATCCGAGATGGTATTCGAAGGAATTTGCAGACAGGGATTACAGTGAGCTCTATATTAAGTACCCGAAAAATACCAAAATGATATTCGGACACACACCGACAGCCCTCTTTACAGATCCGGCTCCCGACGGACGGTGCAGGATCTGGCACGGCGGACACGGCCATCTGATCGATATCGACTGCGGCTGTGCTGTCAGGGAGACCCGGTACGCTATGCTCGGGTGCCTGAGGCTGGATGATATGAAAGAATTCTATGTGCATGGCTGAGTGCACGTGAGACAGCATGTGAAGTACCGGCGCGAAAAAAGCGCGGCATTCGGATCAGATGTCACGCCGGTAATAGGTAAGATACTAAGGGGCTGTCGCATTAGACGGCGTCACCACTATATATGGCAGACATTTGCAAATAACGTCTGCCATATATAGTGGTGGCGCGCCTTAATGCGACAGCCCCTTCTGTGTTCCTGTTTGACATGCAGTCTGCCTTATGCGAAAACTGCCTCAGATCGGTTTTGAGACGTAACTGAGAATAATTCCTTAAACCGGTGAGGAGATCGCTATATACTTGAAGCCTTTCGGCTCGTACTTATCCACCATCTCTTCAAGATAGTCCGCGATCGTCTGATAGAACTCGCTGATGACATAGAGATGGTCGATGACGCCCTGGACCTGAATGCGCTGAGGACGACCGTAGTAATTCTCCATATATTCATCCTCGGGAACCAGAAGGTCGACCGCATAGCCCTCGCGAAGGTAGTTGAGACGCTTGTTCTTTATATCGCCGGCATCGAGGATATCGATCAGATCGCGGATTTCATCGATCATATCTTTTACGTCCTCCATCGGCATGAGATTCAGCTCATTTCTCCAACGGAATTCCCCAGGGAAGAAGCGCTCGATAATCGGGAAGAACAGTTCGTGTGTGCATATATTGTCGCAGGAGAGTTCGTCCTCCATGATCAGGTCGGCATCGCCGTTCCAGATATCATCGCTCATCGGATCGAACCAGAAACGGAGACGGGCATGATGTCCGCGTTTTACCCTGATACGATATTCGCTTGCTGCCATGTTAGCACCATCCTTTACTCATTTGAATCTATCTTATCCACTTGGGTTCCAGTTTACAAGTGGCTTTTTCTTATTGACATTTCTGCACGTTCGTGGTTAAGTAAAATCTCGCAGCTATGTATAGTAAAACGAAAGTTCCAACTTGCTGAAATCCGGTCGGTCGAAGTCGAAAGGCTATTCTGTGATGAGAATGCTCATTGTGCTGCGCGTAGGAAATTGAGACAGAAATATTATGAGGTGTATGTTTGAAAAACGAATTTAATGAAGTATTCGATCATGTGAATGCAGCAAATGACGATGCGGGGGCAGTCCATGAAGCAACCGCCGCAACTGCAGCGTCCGGTGAGGAAACAGCAGAACAGGGAGAAATCTCAGGAGGCGGTGAGGAATCCGCTGAAGCAGAACTTGTAGAACCGGGCAGCTTTGAGAAAATGGGACTCGATAAAAAGCTCCTTCGGGCGATAGGGGACATGGGCTTCGATTCCGCGACCCCGATACAGGAGAGGGCGATTCCGATCGAGCTTTCAGGCCGCGACATGATCGGTCAGGCCCAGACGGGTACCGGAAAGACAGCCGCGTTCGGTCTGCCGCTGCTTATGAAAATAGATCCTAAGATGAAGAAGCTCCAGGCAGTCATTCTGTGTCCGACGCGCGAGCTTGCCATTCAGGTGTCGGACGAGCTGCACAAGTACGCGAAATATATGCACGGCGTAAAAATATTGCCTGTCTACGGGGGCCAGGATATCTCAAAACAGATCAGAGGCCTCCGCGACGGAACCCAGGTCATCGTGGGTACCCCGGGCAGAGTCATGGACCATATGCGCCGCGGCACTGTGAAATTTGAAAATGTCAGATTCTGCGTTCTCGACGAGGCGGACGAAATGCTCGATATGGGCTTCATCGATGATATGAAGACTATTCTTGCGGACCTTCCGGATGAGCGTCAGACGGTCATGTTCTCTGCAACTATGCCCAGAGAGATCATTGATCTCACCGAGCAGTTCCTGACCGACCCGGAAGTCGTGCGCATAGCGAGGAAAGAGCTCACGGTTCCTAAGATCAAGCAGTACTATTATGACGTGAGACCGAACAAAAAGACTGAAGTTCTCTGCCGCCTGATCGACCTCTATGATCCGAAGCTCTCGGTCGTATTCTGCAACACAAAGCGCAAGGTAGATGAGCTTGTCGATGAACTTAAGGGCCGCGGCTACTATGCTGAAGGTCTTCACGGAGATCTCTCTCAGGCCCAGCGCGACCGCGTGATGGGAAGCTTCAGGAAGAAGCTTACCGAGATCCTCGTGGCTACGGACGTCGTTGCAAGGGGCATCGACGTCGATGACGTCGATGCGGTCTTCAATTACGACATTCCCCAGGACGATGAGTACTATGTCCACCGCATCGGCAGGACAGGCCGCGCGGGCAAAGAGGGAAAAGCCTTCTCGCTCGTCGTCGGCCGTGAAGTCTACAAGATGCGGGAAATTCAGCGCTACTGCAAGACAAAGATATTGCCGCAGGCAATCCCTTCGCTCGGCGATATATCCGAGATCAAGGGTGAGAAGATCCTTGATAAAGCGGTGGAAGTCATTGACAATGAGGGCAAAGGACTCGAACGCATCATGGAACTTCTTGACAAGCGTATTTTTGAGGATGAAGTCTCTTCCATGGAAATCGCCGCAGCCCTTCTCTTTATGCAAATGGGCGACTCCGTCGGCATCGATGACATCGCCGACTTTAAGGTTCCAAAGTCTCTGGATGAACTTGGAGAGCGCTTTGGAGGACAGAGCACAAGAGGAGCGTTTGACCGCAAAGGCAGAAAGCTGGACGGCAAGAAGCTGCGCGTGAAACGACGCGAAAAAGCCGACCACTCTGACGATGATATGGTCCGCCTTTTCATCAACATCGGAAAGAATCAGCACGTCAAGCCGGGCGATATTCTTGGAGCCATTGCCGGTGAGTCGGGTATTTCGGGACGTCTTGTGGGCGCTATTGATATCTGCGACAGCTATTCATTTGTCGATGTCGATCGCAAAAATGCGGATAAGGTCATGCGGGCAATGAAAAATGCCAAGGTCAGAGGTCTGACTGTCCATATGGAAAAGGCCAACGGCATTAAATAAGTGTACCTTATTGCCGGATGGAAGGCTTTTGTGATTTGCACAATATGCAAAGAGGTGATATAATCTTTCGCAGCGACTTCACCGCGTTGACGTACTATTAAACAGCAAGGAACAGTTGCATTTTTCGCGGTGAAGCTCATCCTGGAGGTATTTCTATGCGTGAATTTAAGAAGTCATCTAAACTGGATAATGTTCTGTATGATGTCAGAGGACCGGTCGTCGAGGAAGCGGACCGCATGATTGCGAAGGGAATTGAGGTCCTGAAGCTCAATATAGGCAACCCGGCTCCGTTCGGTTTCCGTGCTCCGGAAGAGGTCATCTACGATATGGCGAGCAACCTGCGCGACAGTGAAGGATACTCTGACTCGAAAGGTATCTGGTCTGCCAGAAAAGCCATCATGCAGTACGCACAGACCAGAGATATCCCGAATCTTGCCATGTCAGATATCTATACCGGCAACGGTGTGTCCGAACTGATCAACCTGTGCCTCTCAGCCCTGCTTGAGAACGGTGATGAGATACTCATCCCGGCACCGGATTATCCGCTCTGGACTGCCTGCTCTACGCTGGCCGGCGGCAATGTTGTTCATTATATGTGCGATGAGGAGAGCGACTGGAACCCGGATCTTGCGGATATCGAGAGCAAGATTACAGATAAGACAAAAGCTATCGTCGTCATCAATCCCAACAATCCTACAGGTGCTGTGTATCCGAAGGAAATCCTTGAGGGTATCGTCAAGATCGCGAGAGAGCATCAGCTCATTATTTTCTCTGACGAGATCTATGACAGGCTGCTTATGGACGGAAACGAACATATATCCATCGCGTCCCTCTGCCCGGACCTTTTCTGCATCACATTCTCCGGACTGTCCAAGTCTCATATGATCGCGGGCTTCCGCATCGGCTGGATGATTCTTTCCGGAAATAAGGATATTGCCAAGGATTATATCGAAGGCATTAAGATGCTGTCATCAATGAGACTCTGCTCCAACGTCCCGGCTCAGTCGATCGTTCAGACAGCTCTCGGCGGACACCAGTCCGTAAAGGGCTATGTAAACGAGACCGGCCGCGTCACAAGACAGAGAGACTTTATCTACGAGAGACTCAACGCGATCCCCGGCATCACTGTCAAGAAGCCGAAAGCCGCGTTCTACTGCTTCCCGAAGGTTGATATCGCAAGATTCAATATCCACGATGATATGCAGTTCGCCTATGACCTGCTCCGCAAGGAGAGAGTACTGATCGTACAGGGCACCGGCTTCAACTGGCCGGAGCCGGATCATTTCCGCGTTGTCTATCTGCCGAGACGCTCCGTTCTCGCTGAAGCCTGTGATAAGATCGAGGAGTTCCTCTCAGATTATCATCAGGAATGATTAATTTCGGTATGAACATTGACAATTTGTGTCGATGTTTATAAAATACAGCTATCTTTTTTAACTTTTAAAGGAGGAACTTTTACTATGAAAAAGAAGGTATTTGCAGTGCTTATGTCAGCAGTGATGGCACTCGGCCTTGCTGCATGCGGCGGTTCCGCAGCAAGCAGCCCGGCAGCAACGGACGATTCTGTTGTATCTTCCGCTGACGGCCAGGCAGCCGGCCCGGACATCAAGGTCGGCCTCATCTGCGTCGAGGACGAGAACTCCGGTTACGACGCTTCTCACATTGACGGATGTACTGCAGCAATCAAGGCCCTCGGTATCGACGAGAAGAACCTTATCATCAAGAAGGATATTCCGGAAGATGAGAGCTGCTATGACAATGCGGTAGACCTTGCAGAAGAAGGCTGCAGCATCATTTTCTCCGATTCCTACGGACATCAGAGCTACATGATGCAGGCTGCGACCGAGTATCCGGACGTAACTTTTGTTGCCTGCACAGGCGACATGGCTGCTTCTTCAGGCCTTGACAACTACAAGAACATCTTCCCGCACACATATGAGTCTCGCTACGTATCGGGCGTTGTCGCAGGCATGAAGCTTGCAGAGCTTATCGCTGCCGATCCGTCTCTCGATCCATATGTAGGTTATGTCGGCGCTTATCCGTACGCGGAAGTTGTTTCCGGTATGACAGCATTCTTCCTCGGCGTTCGCTCCGTAGTTCCGGAAGCTCATATGGACGTTCAGTTTACAAACTCCTGGTATGATCCGACAGCTGAAGGCGCAGCCGCAGAAGCTCTTATGTCCAAAGGCTGCTCCATCATTTCTCAGCATGCAGACTCTACAGGCGCTCCGTCCGCTGTTCAGGCTGCTCATGACAAAGGTCAGAACGTTTACTGCGTAGGCTACAACATTGATATGCGTTCCGTAGCTCCGGACGTAGCTCTGACATCCGCTCAGAACAATTGGTCCGTACTGTATGAGCATATGCTTTCCTGCTTCGTAAACGGCGAGGAAGTCCCGGTTGACTTCTCTGCAGGTTACGCAGATGACGCAGTCATGATCTCCGACCTCGGCGATGCTTGCGCTGAGGGTACACAGGAAGCTGTTGACGCTGCATGGGCAGGCATTGCAGACGGCAGCATCCAGGTATTTGACACAGCATCCTTCACATGCCAGCCGGCAACAGACGGCTCCTATGTTGTTGATGATGCAGGTGTTGTCACATCCGCATTCGGCCTTGACGCTGACGGCGACTTCGTAAATGATAACGGTGAGGCAATTGTTGACGGCGCTTTCGTTGAGTCTTCTCTTCGTTCCGCTCCGTACTTCGGACTTCACATCGACGGCATCACATGGCTCAACTAATAAAATAGGCAGAGCATTTGCTTTAAGTTAACATGCAACTGTACAAGCTGACATTTTATATAGTGTCAGCCTGTACAGTTGTTTACGGTTATAAGGAGAGTTCATATCAGGTGACTTTTCGACCGGAGGGAGGCTGTTTTGCAGGGCAATTGAAGCATTTGCATGAGCTTCCCGGCCTTAATTACACAATGGATGAACGGGCCGCTTAGGTCCAGGCATCAAAAAGCGAGGGATATCAATTGGGAAACACACCTGCTGTTGAGATGATCAACGTAACAAAGAGATTTGGCAAGGTCACCGCCAATGACCATGTGAATCTGGAGATCCGCAAGGGGGAAATCCTCTCTCTGCTCGGCGATAACGGCAGCGGCAAGACAACACTTATGAATATGCTGTCCGGACTTTACTTCCCCGATGAGGGCGAGATCCGGATCAATGGCGAGCCGGTGACGATCACATCGCCGAAAGACGCGTTCGACTGGGGAATCGGTATGATTCATCAGCATTTTAAACTTGTAGATGTGTTCACGGCGGCTGAAAATGTCACGCTCGGAGCTGAAAATTCGAAACTTGACATCATGGCCGTGACGGCACGAATCAGGGAAATATGCGACAAATACGGATTTATCATAGATCCCGGCAAGAAAGTATATGACATGTCTGTTTCCGAGAAACAGACAGTTGAGATTATAAAAGTTCTCTATCGTGGAGCGGATATTCTGATCCTCGATGAGCCGACCGCTGTTCTGACGCCGCAGGAGACAGACCGTCTCTTCAACGTCATGCGCAACATGAAGGCAGACGGCAAAGCCATGATCATCATCACGCATAAGCTGCATGAGGTCATGGACGTATCGGACCGCGTCGCTGTTCTGAGAAAAGGACAGTACATCGGCGACGTTGCAACTAAGGACACAAACCCTGACAAGCTCACCGAGATGATGGTCGGAAAGAAAGTCACGCTCAACATTGCGCATCCGAAGTACCCGAATCCGACACCGCGTCTTGTCGTTAAGAACCTGACAGTTGTGGATGCGATCGGTGTTAAGAGGCTCGATAACGTGAATTTTACTGCCTATGGCGGCGAGATTCTCGGCATCGCCGGTATCGCCGGTTCCGGTCAGAAGGAACTGCTTGAAGCTGTTGCCGGTCTATAGATTACAGAGAGCGGCGCCTCTATCATGTATTATCCCAGAGAGGCAGGCAGTACAGGCACCGAACTGATCGGCAAATCACCTAAGGAGATAAGAAATACAGGTGTGGCGCTCTCATTTGTACCTG
>JAFRCB010000044.1 GCA_017404585.1 Lachnospiraceae bacterium | reverse complement strand
TTTTTGATCTCACAGGGAAGGACCTGCAATGTTTTTCTCACGAAGATGGATGCTTTGCGCCGGTAGCGAAGCGCAAGAGCAGCCTGATCGAACTGCAGAAATTCCTGAGGTTATCGTGACGTGAGTCTATGACGAATCCGCAAAGCAAAGCGCAAGAGCAGCCTGATCGAACAACTGCAAACTGATTATGTCGTTATTATGACCGTTCATGACAAAAATTGTGAACGGTCAAGTTTTTTGATCTAATTTAGGATAGATTCGTGTCTGGCTGAAAGGCACGGTGTAATACATTCCGGAGTGGAAGGAAGCGGCCATGAAGGAGTGAAAAAGAAAAGGAGGAAAATGTATGATATCTATTAACATGGATGATGTCATGAACGTCATCAATTCGATCCAGTCATACCTGGTAGCAGCCGGAGTGATCCTTGTTGCAGGCTTACTGCTGCTCATCCTGGCAGGCAAGATCAGTAAGAACCATGCGGGCAAGATCCGCGGTCTTGCCGGAATCGGACTTCTGGCAGGTCTCTGCGTCGTTGTCAACATGATCTGCACAGGTCCGATGAGCACGATGCTCGACCTTATCAGCGGATCCGGCACGATCACGGAAGCGACATCCGAAGAGGCGCAGGAGCTTGCGGTCTCGATCGGCGAGGAGGGCATTGTCCTTCTGAACAACGATGATGATCTGCTTCCGCTGGCGTCCGGTTCCAAGCTGAACGTCTTCGGCTGGGCATCAACGAAACCGATCCTCGGCGGTGCCGGTTCAGGTGCTCTGAACGATGCGTATCCGACAACGGACATTCTCACAAGCCTTGCGGATGCCGGCTTCGAGACGAACACAGAGCTGACATCTTTCTACACAGAGTATCAGCCCGAGCGTCCGGTCGTCGGCATGTGGGCTCAGGACTGGACACTTCCAGAGCCGAATGTCTCCAAGTATTCAGATGACCTGATTGCCAACGCGAAGGCATTCTCAGACACAGCCATGATCGTCATCTCCCGCTCCGGCGGTGAGGGCGCTGACCTTCCGGCTAACATGCCCGCAGTCGTTGACGGATCCTTCCAGGACGGCACAACATACACGGCAGGTGTCTATGATGATTCCATGAACGAAGGCAACGACTGGGATGAGGGTGATCATTATCTGAAGCTCTCCAACAGAGAGGAGGAGATGATCGATCTCGTCTGCAAGAATTTCGAAAAAGTCGTTCTTGTCTATAACGGCGCAAATGCATTTGAGCTCGGCTTCGTCAACGACTACCCGCAGATCAAGTCCGTTCTCTGGACAGCAGGACAGGGCCACATCGGCATGAAGGCTCTCGGCAAGCTCATAAGCGGTGAAGTCAATCCGTCCGGCAAGATGATTGATACATATGTCTATGATCTTAAGGCTACTCCGTGGTGGAACAACTTTGGTGACTTTAATTACACGAATATGGATGACTTCGCTTACACATCCGTCGGATTCACAGGCACCGAGTCCACAGCAACCCCGGGCTTCGTCAACTATGTCGAAGGCATTTATGTCGGCTATAAGTTCTACGAGACAGCCGCTGCGGAAGGCTTTATCGACTATGACAAGGTAGTCCAGTATCCGTTCGGCTACGGCCTTTCCTACACGACATTCGAGCAGAAGATGGGCGATATCACCGAAGCGGACGGCAAGATCAGCTTTGAAGTTGAAGTAAAGAACACCGGCGATGTCGCGGGCAAGGACGTTGTGGAAGTCTACTACAATCCGCCTTACACGAACGGCGGTATTGAGAAGGCATCCGCTAACCTGATCGCGTTCGAGAAGACATCTCTTCTTGAGCCGGGCGCATCCGAGAAGGTCAAGATCACATTCAATGTGGAAGACATGGCTTCCTATGACGCTAAAGACGCCGGCGGCTATGTACTTGAGAAGGGCGATTATATTATCTCCATCAACTCCGATGCCCATAATATTATCGACAGCAAGACATATAAAGTCGCTGATACAGTTAAGTACACAGGCGACAACAAGAGAGAGAGCGACCTCGTTACAGCAGAGAATCAGTTCGACTATGCTGAAGGCGATATCACATACCTCTCCCGCAAGGATAAGTTTGCAAATTACGACAAGGCCACAGCAGCTCCGGCTTCCTTCGAGATTTCCGAAGATGCCAAGTCCACATTCTACAACATCAGCAACTATCTGACAGCGGAAGCGACAGCACAGGATGAGGATCCGGATGCTGAACCGATCACGACGGGCGCTTCCAACAATCTGAAGCTGAAAGACATGGTCGGTCTTGCTAAGGACGATCCGCAGTGGGATGCTTTCATGGATCAGCTGACCCTTGACGATATGAACGCAGTGATCTCTCTCGGCGGCTATCAGACGAACTCTATTGATTCCGTCGGCAAGGTCCGCACAAATGACTGCGACGGCCCGGCTTCCATCAACAACAACTTCACCGGTGTCGGCTCCATCGGCTTCCCGGTAGGCGTTGTCGTTGCCGGAACATGGAACAAGGATCTGGCTTATGCGTTCGGTGATTCCATCGGCAAGATGGCCAATGAGATGGATGTCTCCGGCTGGTACGCACCGGCTATGAATAACCACAGAACTGCATTTGCAGGACGTAACTTCGAGTACTATTCAGAGGACGGCGTCCTTTCCGGCTATATCGCCGCAAAGGCAGTTCAGGGCTCACAGGAGAACGGCGTATATGCCTACATGAAGCATTTCGCGCTGAACGATCAGGAACAGAACAGATGCGACATGGTCTGCACATGGTCGAGTGAGCAGGCAATCCGTGAGATCTATCTGAAGCCGTTCGAGATGTGCGTTAAGGATGCGAACTGCCTTGCAGTCATGTCCTCCTTCAACTACATCGGCAACCGCTGGGCAGGCGGCAGCAGCTCGCTCTGCAAGACGGTCCTCCGCGATGAGTGGGGATTTGAGGGCTTCGTTGAGACCGACTACTTCGGTGTTTACGGATACATGAGCTCCGACCAGGCGATCCGCAACGGTACAGACCTCATGCTCGTCAACTATCCGACAGCGACCAATGATGTTCAGTTCCGTGATACCAACGGCGCTCAGCAGGCAATGAGAACAGCAGCGAAGAACATCCTCTATGTTGTTGCCAACAGCCGCGCTTACTATCCGGAGAACCTGAACGAAGGCATGGCTTCCTGGAAGAAGATCATGTACGGCGCAGATGTGGTCGTAGGCCTCCTGTGCTTACTGATCGCGATGAAGGCTTTCAAGAAGAAGGCATAATACATCATATCGGAAGTTCCGCAGGAACTCCCGATAAATGGACGATGCAATTGTCTGTATTATGATTATTGGGTTCGCGAAGCAGTAACGATGCTGTTCGACTTGTTTATCTGAACACGGGATAAAAAAGGCGCCGCGGGATGTGATTCCCGCGGCGCTGTATTTTATTTATTTCCTGATGCCTTCGGCCTCACAAGCTCATCAGAGTCGAGCATGACTGAGAACGGCCCATCAGTGACCAGTGAGATCTTCATGTAGGCACCGAAGCTTCCGCGCTGTACATTCGGAAAATGTTCGGAACATCTTTTTATGATGTACTCATACAGCCGATTGGCATGTTCAGGTGAGCCGGCTTTGACGAAGGACGGCCGGTTGCCCTTTCTGCAGTCCGCGTAGAGTGTGAACTGGGAGATCAGCAGCAGATTGCCGCCGACGGTATCAATGTTCAGATTCGTTTTATCATTTTCATCCTGGAAGATCCGAAGACCGGTCATCTTCTTTATCAGCACGTCTGCAATCTCCTCGGTGTCGGTCTCCGCAATTCCGATCAGGACGCAGAAGCCGTCTCCGATTTCTCCGATCACCTCGTTGTCCACTGTTACTTTGGCTTCGGAAACTCTCTGTATTAAAAATCTCATGTGGTAACCTCGATATATGTTCTTATGTTCATTTCTGCCGGCGTTCCTCTTGAATCTGAAAGCGTCGCGTATTATTATACTGATATCGCTTCCGGTTCCGCAAGAGTATCGCGGCATGCCGCGGTATGGCCGGCATTTAGTGCGAATATGTAGAGGAAAAAGCTAAGATAGCGCGGCCGCCGGAAGCGTTTTTGCGCCGTTTCTCAGTTTTTTATCAGCCCGGTATTCCTGTTGCCGGCACAGTTCTCAGCCGGGCAGTTCGATTTTGCCCCGGCTTCTTGTGTGATAGACTTCACCGGTCTCCACATCTTTCCAGTAGAATTCGCCGTTTTCCCACGTCATATAGCTGTATCGGGATCCCTTTTTCGGAATGCCGACCGAGCCGGGATTCATATAAGTGAAGTCCTCATATGCATTGCATGCGGGGATATGTGTGTGACCGCACAGCAGTATATCGCCCTTTTTCAGCGGAGGAGGTGTTTTCTCACCGTGATGGTGACCGTGGGTCACAAAGAGCTTTTCGTCCCCGACAGTGACGAAGGCGTACTCCGCCATGATCGGGAAAGTAAGGACCATCTGGTCAACTTCAGTGTCACAATTGCCTCTTACGCATATAAGGTCGCCTGTGAGGGAATTCAGCATTTCTATGACGCGCTTAGGCGCATAGTCCCTCGGCAGATCATTTCTGGGGCCGTGGTAGAGAAGGTCACCGAGCAGCAGTATGCGGTCAGCATTCTCCTCATTTATTCTTTCCATCAGCTTTTCACAGTAATAAGCGGATCCGTGTATATCGGACGCGATCAGTAATTTTTTCATTGTTTTTACCTCGCATTAGTGATGTCTTAAGTGTATCATATGCAGGTCAATGCCGCAAATGTGTCTCGGTGTTTCCCATAATTGCGGTTCTGTTCATCATACATATGACGGAACTTCTTTTGTATTTTGCGAATTGTTTGTATAATTATTGCGAAAATGAATGAAAAAAATTATAATTAACTCATAAAACTTTCCGCCTCAGCAGGCAGATGAGAGTGAGAGCGGGATGAAAATGAGACTCGAAAAAATTTATATGGAGGTACATATATGCTGGTAAAATGTCTTGTATGCGGAGCTGTATTTGACGCGTCTATTGAAACATGTCCGGTCTGCGGGGTCGGAGAACAGTATTTTGTCCCGGTGGATGAGGACGATAAGCCCAAGGTAAAGGACACCAATAACCGC
>JAFRCB010000043.1 GCA_017404585.1 Lachnospiraceae bacterium | reverse complement strand
CCGTCGCGGCATCGCCTTCCTGAACGATGTACGCATATGTAGCCGAACCGGACTCCTTCAGGATCTCATCGCCCGCCACAAGTTCCATTACCGCTTTATCGCGCGAATATGTCACGGAACCCAGCGGAAGGTTAGTATCCATACCTGCGGTGTCAACAATTGTCGTATTTACCCCGAGAAGCGGCGGAACAATGATCCCGGCCGTCACAACGATTGCCAGTGTTAGAAACAGATTTACTATAAATTTAAGGAATTTTGACATATCGTCTCCTTTGTGCTGCGCTGCTGTTTCAGAGCGCACTTATCTAGCATAGGTAATATTTTAACATTTTTATGAGACTCTGTACATAGTTTTCTTTTTTCGCACAATCTTCTATAATATAACCATGAATATATACTTACCGCAAGACATAAAAACAATTGAAGATCTGTCACTCAACGCGTGGCCTTCCCATCAAATGCAGGTCTATGACGGCTGGATCCTCCGTTTTTCTTATTTCTACACCCACAGGACGAATTGTGCGGAACCGATCGGAGCATCTATACTGCCGCTGGAGGAAAAGATTTCCTACTGTGAGAAAATCTATAAAAGGTGGGGAACACCCTGCATTTTCAAAATCAGCCCGCTGACCGATCCGGCCCTTGACGGAACTCTTTCCGCCAGGGGCTACCACATAGAGCACCGGGTCGATGTCATGTACGGCCCTTTGCTCGGCAGCTATCCGAAATGCGATTTCTCCCTGCCCATCGAGATAAAAAACAGGGTCGATGACGAATGGCTCGGCGGACTTTTCTCCCTCAAGGAAATGACGAACCCCATCCACCTCCGCATAGTTCCCGGCATGTATGACGCAATCCCAAAAGATGAGATCGCCGTACTCGTCCGCGACGCGGACGGAAGAATCGCGGCGACCGGACTGGGTATCCTGGATCGTGAGTTCATAGGGATCTATGCAATATTTGTCCGCGAGGATATGAGAAGGCGGGGAATCGCCCGCAGCATCTGTACCACGCTGCTCACTGAAGGTAAACGTCGCGGAGCAGCCAAGGCCTACCTCCAGTGCGTATCGGACAATGCCCCTGCGAGAGCCCTCTACCGCTCTCTCGGTCTCCGGATCGGCTACAGCTGCTGGTTCCGTGTGCGCTGAGTCTCGTCCCGTTTCCCTGCCGAAGCAAGGCACCTCCGCTTCGTCCCGGCACAACTCAGGTGCCCCTGCTCTCTGTCTGCACAAAAAAAGGCGGCAATTCTCTCTGCATGAGAATTGCCGTCCGTTTTTGATACAGTTTCTTATTAGCCCCGGGTCGGAGGTAATTATTAATCGATCTTCGTCAGGAACTTCTCGATTTTTGATACCGCGTCCTGCTCATCAGATCCGTCAGCAGTCACCGTTACGTCTTCACCCGCGATCAGCCCGAGGGACATCATGCCCATGATGCTCTTCGCATTCACTCTTTTGTTGCCGGAAATCAGATATATGTCACTTCTGAACTGACTTGCGACCTGTACAAGAAATGCGATCGGTCTGTTCTCGAGTCCGCTGTCCAGCCGGACTGTTATATCCTTCTGCGTCATAATAATATCCTCCTCAGGTATTTTGACTTTCGTCTTCGGCTCTCTGCTTTCGCAAATCCGCTGCGATACTGCTCAGTTTTTTCAGGCGATGATTTACTCCGGACTTCCCGATTTTCGGTTCAAGGTATTCGCCCAGATCCCCCAGAGGCACATCCGGATAGGCAAGTCTGACTTCGGCCATCTCCCTAAGATGCTTCGGAAGACTCCCGAGACCCGCGTGATCCCTGATATATAAGATGTCCTCTGTCTGCCTCACACCTGTAGCCACAGCCTTGCCAAGATTCGCTGTTTCACAGTTGACCTGTCGGTTGATCCTGCCTCGCATGTCGCGCAGGATCCTCACGTTCTCCAGATTCATCAGTGCATATCCTGCCCCCATCTCTCCAAGGACCTGAACGATCTGTTCGCCTTCCTTGAGATATACAACACTTGAACCTTTTCTCACTGCAATCTTTGCCAGAAGTCCAAGGTTCCTCATTGTACTCCTGATCGTCTCCGCAATGTGACTATCGGGGCATACAATCTCCAGATGGTAGTACTTTTCCGGTGCACTGATCGACCCGGCTGCCAGAAACGCTCCCCGGAGAAATGATCTCCTGCAGCACTCCATTGACAGCAGCATCGGATGCGATGCAGCTTTTCGTATATCATCGGCCTTTCCAGGGTCACTGAGCTCGACCCTGAACGTGCTTCTTTTACTTCTCTCCACTGTGGAGATCCGCAAATCTTTTTCTATATTAAATGCTTTTTTCAGCAATGTAAAGAACTTTCTGGCAAGCCTCTCATTCTCGGTCCGAATCGTAAGCCCCTCAGCATTTCCGTGCTCCCCGAGAATTGCGTACACAGCAGCGATCTCAGCAATCTTGCAGTGCCTTGCCTCGGGCATCACGCCCGTCAACTCATTCTTTACCTCGCTTGAAAATGACATTTAACCTACTCCGTAATCAGTTTCTTTTTTAATCAGGTCCTTGCTCATATCCCTGTGCTCTATCCGGATACCGTACTCTGTGTGTTTACGAAGCCTCTGGTATATCCCATCGGCAAGAGCAACAGATCGGTGTCTTCCCCCTGTACAGCCTATGGATACGACAAGCTGATTTTTGCCTTCGGACACATAGTTCGGAATCAAAAAATTGAGCATATCCTCGAGCTTATCAAGGAATGTGACGCTCTCGCTGCTTTTTTCGATAAATTCCCTCACAGGAGCATCGAGTCCCGTGAGAGGTCTGAGACTCAGATCATAGTATGGGTTCGGAAGGAAACGAACGTCAAAGACAAGGTCAGAGTCGGCAGGAATGCCGTACTTGAATCCAAATGACTTCACCGT
>JAFRCB010000042.1 GCA_017404585.1 Lachnospiraceae bacterium | reverse complement strand
CTTTCGCGCTGGCGGAAGGACATCTGAACGCCGAGCTCTCAGCGGACGGCAGCATAGGAGCCGACATCTCGGACAACTACGGCTTGTATGACTGCGTCTGGGTATCGCCGCTGAATACGTACGCCAACAGTGAGCTCCTTCATGAGAGGGCATCCACAGAGCGTGAGTTCTTCGTGCAGCCCTATTCTGCAAATTATATCCCGGTGAATTACTTCCCCGCAGCCGCGGGCATAGCTTTAGGCAGAGCGCTTGGACTGGGTATCGGGTGGCTGGTATACCTGGCAAGACTCTTCAGTATGGCGGTCTATCTTGCTTTTGGTTATTTTGCGATACGCACCGCTTCGATCTTTAGAACAGCCTTTTTCACGGCGGCATGTCTGCCTCTCCCGCTTTACTTTGCGGGCAGTGTGACGATTGACACTGCGCTGAACGGCGCAGCTCTGTACTTTTGCGCCATCTGCGTAAAATACATTTTCTCGGAGACAGAGACGGAAAAGATAGGCATCCCGGAGATGCTGAAAATTCTTCTGGCGGCATCCTTTGTCGCATCGCCGAAGTTCCTCTTCTATACGCCGATCTTCCTGCTGCTCTTCTTTATACCGAAGGAAAAGTATGTCAGGAGACAGTATCAGTTCATACTGTTCGGTTCAGGAATCCTGCTTGTCGCCGCCATGTTCTTCTGGCAGATTTATCTCATGCGGACTTTCGTATTCGAGGAGGACAGGAACGGCAACGTCAGTATGGCAGGCCAGCTCGCGTTTATTATGGAACATCCGAAGACCGCGCTTCGCACGCTCGTCGGATCATTTGCCGAAGGTATAAGAAACTATTTCGGGACTTACACGATGTATGCCCCGAACGCCATGAAGGATATAACGACAGTCATAGCTCTCGTCATCTGTATCCTTTCAGACGATAAGGTTCCCGAGGGCAGAATCAGAACGAGGCGGATCTTTATCCTTGCCGGCATCATGATCACTCTCGTGGTCGCGGGTCTCACCATCTTTGCCGCCTATATCGGCTACACGCCGGTCGGCGCGGCTGAAGTTGAGGGCGTGCAGCCGCGCTACATGCTTCCTGTTCTGCCGCTCATCTTCATTGCTCTGGCATGTATCCCGGCAAAGTATCAGGGCAGGAATTTTGCTGCCGGATCAGCATTTGCGCTGCTGCTTGTCAACGCGGCGGTGGCAGGTTATACGGTGTTCAATTTCAGGGCTTTTCCCTAATTGTCCTGATGAATCATGATCCTTAGAATTTCGTTTGTCCTTACCTGTTGGATAACCGAAGATAAAAAACGGCTGTGAAAAGCGAGTTGATATAACTCATTTTTCACAGCCGTTTTTCAGTGCTCATCAGGTGTAAGGCTTACGTATCACAGTGTCAGATCCATGACAGCTTTAATTGTGTGCATGCGGTTCTCAGCCTCGTCGAAGACGACTGACTGGGCGGACTCGAAGACCTCATCCGTGACTTCCATCTCGTTGATACCGAACTTCTCGGAGATCTGCTTGCCGATTGTGGTGTTCAGATCGTGGAAGGAAGGCAGGCAGTGGATGAAGATCGCGTTCTCAGCCGCATTGGCCATAACATCCTTTGTGACCTGATAGGGCAGCAGATCATGGATCCTCTCTGCCCAGACCTCATCCGGCTCGCCCATGGAGACCCATACGTCGGTCGCGATGACGTCAGCTCCCGCTGTGCCGGCAGTGATATCTTCCGTCATTGTGATCGTACCGCCGGTCTCGGCAGCGATCTTCTCGCAGGCAGCGACAAGCTCCGCGTCCGGGAAATACTTTTTATTCGTGCACGCGGTGAAGTGAAGGCCGAGCTTAGCGCACACGACCATATAGGAGTTGCCCATGTTGTAGCGGGCATCGCCGAGATAGGTGAGCTTCACTCCCTTAAGGCGGCCGAGGTGCTCGCGGATCGTCATCATGTCGGCAAGCATCTGGGTCGGGTGGAATTCATTTGTAAGACCGTTCCAGACTGGTACACCCGCATACTTTGCCAGATCATCCACGATTGTCTGGGCAAAGCCGCGGTACTCGATGCCGTCATACATTCTGCCCAGCACGCGGGCGGTGTCGGCGATGCTCTCTTTCTTGCCGATCTGCGAGGCGGACGGGTCAAGGAAAGTGGAATGCATACCGAGATCGGCAGCGGCGACCTCAAAGGCGCAGCGCGTTCTGGTGCTGGTCTTCTCGAAAATCAGGGCAACATTCCTGCCCTCATGGTTCCTGTGGGCGATGCCGGCTTTTTTCTCTGCCTTGAGCCGGTCTGCGCGGTCAAGCATGTACAGGATTTCTTCCGGTGTAAAATCAAGAAGCTTCAGAAAGTGACGTCCTTTAAGATCCATGGGAATACCTCTCTTCAAGTAAAGTATAAAAACTTCCCACACCCGGTATAAAGAGCTGTCTCAGCGTAAAATATTATGTAAGAGGGAAGTATTTAAATACTATACATTATATGAGGAGAGGGCGCAAGCACGAAAACGAAACGGGGGTGTCGCACTAAGTAATTAGTGCGGCAGCCCCGCAAAATAATTACGAAATAATGAAAGAGTTTATGTAGGAGCGCCTTACAATTTTGTGCCATTTGCTGATCCGTTCAAAAATCCGGAGGGAAACACTGCACCCCACAATTCAGTTGATGAAAAATACCTAAGCGGTGAGATTGAGATTGGTATTGAGGCTAAGACACACATTTTCATTGACAACGGCATTGACAAAGAAGGAGGCAATAAGCACCGGTTTGTAAAGAATCTGTATGGGCAGTATGTTATTCCGGGCAGCAGTATCAGAGGGCTCGTACGCAGCAACGCTCAGATTCTCAGCCGGGGCGATTTTGGTCAGGATGTAGATGATTACAGTCTTATGTACAGGGCCGTTGCCGGTGGCAAGGAGCGCAAAAACTATGGGCAGCGAAGATAATGTCCGTAATATTTTTCTGGCCCGTGCCCTCAGTGCTCTGGCTACCTACAAGGCAATTGCGTATCCGGAGACACCGAAGGAAGAGATCTATGCCCTTTCTGACGAGGCGATTCGAGAGTTCGGTGGCGGATTTAATATAAAGATCACGCAATCCCGCAGGATGCATTATGAGATGATAATAAAGGATCAGGAATCTTTCAAGAAAACGTGTGCTGCATACTTTGATGTCGGTGATTCGGCTGAGCCGATGATGATGGAGGATCTGATAGACAGCAGTGCCCGGGTAAAGGATTGGTACGGGGTGTATATTCTGGTAAAGGCGCTGTATGTGTTTTATCTGCAGGAAGTAAAAGCACTCTGCACTGGGAAGGAATCGCCATCGGCTGAGTCCGTGCCCGGGTCGGATACAGGTAAATATGAAACGGAAGGCGTCGATACTTCGCGAATGATCATCAGGCCTCAGATAAGTCCGTATTGACTTGACAGAACGGATGTTCTATAATTGTTCCATCGGGGACTATTATAGGGGGTGTCATGTCTACAACACAATTCACTTTGATTATAATACTTCTGTTTGCGGTGCTGGTTCTGCTCGCCCTGCTTCTAATTCAATACTCACAAAGCAGGGCACAAAACGTCTCAGCTGAGCGGATCGAAGATCTTCAGGACGAGCTTGTCCGCATCGGAGAGCAGGTCAGGACGAATGCGAGCACGACTGCCGAGTACAATGCGCAGCTTAGGAGTGAGGTCAATACTGCACTGCGCGACGGACTTTCCGAGCAGTCAAGG
>JAFRCB010000041.1 GCA_017404585.1 Lachnospiraceae bacterium | reverse complement strand
CAGTCTTATCTTCCTCTTTGCCGCTGTCGTCTCCGAGCTCGCTCTTTAATTCCTTTATGTCTGCGCCAAGAGTCTTCACGCGTTCTTTGGAGTCTTCCTTTACGCCCCGAAGGCTCTCCATGAGTCCCGGGAAGCCCAGTCCGAGAACAACGGTATTCCTGCCTTCAGAAATGACCGTCCCGTTGTCGACGGTGACGTTCTTTACGTCTTCATTTGCAAATGTCATCCCGGTCACCGCTGTGAACGGCACATAGACGTCATTATATTTTTCATGATTTTCATACTTGATGCGGATCGTCACCTGACCGGATTTTCCGGCAATTTCCTCCGGGGAAATTTCCTGCCCGTTCAGGTAGTAGGTAATGCCGGCGCTGACAGGAGGCTGCTTCGTAGTCTCACCCTGATAGTAAACATCCTCGCCGCCGGTGCTCCATGTATACTCTTCCCCGCTTGCGCTGTAGGCGGCGTCACTCGAGGTATTACTGATATTTGTGAGGGAGGTCGAGTCATTGACAGCCTCGTTTCCTTCAGTGTTTCGCAGCCAGTTGCTGACTTTGACATTCTCCGTGTTGCCGCTCGCGTCTGTGAACACGTAGACTGTCTCCTCCTTATCGACGCCCTCGACTGATCCGGTGCCGACCGCGGCTGCGATCGTATTGGCAAGGAGCTTCTCCTCCTCGGACTTCTCCTCCCCGGATTCCGTCTCTGTCTCCGCCACCGTCTCTGTTGCTGCTGTAGTCCTTGTTGTGCCGCAGCCCGCTGTGCTCATTACCATTACTAAGACCAGCGTACCTGCGAGAAGTCTTTTAACAATTTTATTTTTCATAACTTATCTCCATATGTGTGACCCGCAGCCCATGCAGGCGTTACAGGTCTTACCCCTGCGGCTGTGGATCAGCTGTATGCTTACTTCCATTATGTTTTTTTTGCGATTCCGGCAAAAAGCCGATGCTCGTCCTTACAATGACCGGATCCATGAACAAAAGAACAGATGGCAGTACAATGAGGACTGTAGCCATAGATATCATCGCGCCGCGTGCCATAAGCAGGCAGAGCGACGAGATCATGCTGATATTGGAATAGAGGCCGACGCCGAACGTCGCCGCGAAGAACGAGAACGCGGAGACGATGATACTGGTGAACGACGTCCTGTGGGCAATCATGACGGCCTCCTCCTTCGTTTTTCCGGCTGCCCGCTCTGTCTGGTAGCGGCTCGTCATCAGGATCGCGTAGTCGACTGTGGAGCCAAGCTGTATCGTACCGATGACGACCGAGGCGACAAACGGAAGCTTTGTCCCTGTGAAACCCGGAATGCCCATGTTGATAAAGATTGCAAACTCGATGACCAGGACCAGGAGCACCGGCAGACTGAGCGATTTGAAAACGAAGAAAATGATAATAAAAATCAATCCGATCGACGCCCAGTTGACGACCCGGAAATCGTGGTCCGTGATCCGGATTAGATCCAGTGTGCACGGGGCCTCGCCGATCAGCATACCGTTTTTGTCATACCGATGAAGGATACCGCCAAGTTCCGTGACCTGCCGGTTGACTTCGTCGGAAGCGGTCGGATACTCACTGTTAATGAGCATGAGTTCCCAGTCCTCTGAGACCAGCGCGCTCACGATCTTCTCCGGCAGCATTTCCCTCGGTATGCCGGGACCGAGCAGCGCGTCGATACCGATAACACTCTTTACGCCGTCGACCTTCTTCATCTCGTCGCACATGGCAGATACCCTCGATGACTCAATGTTCGAATCGACCAGAATCATATGCGTCGCGCCCATGTGGAAGTCCTCGTCGAGCACCCGGTTGGATACGACCGAGGGCAGGTCCTTCGGCAGCGTATCATCCAGCTTGTAGTAGACGCTCGCGTGCGTGTAGCCCCAGACAGCCGGAATCCAGATAAGCACAAAGAGCACCAGGACAGCCTTGTAGTGACGCTGAATAAAGTCAGGAATTTTTTCAAATTTCGGCAGCAGCGGCTTATGGGCTGTCTTCTCGATCGCCTTTTCAAATGTGAGTATCATGGAAGGCAGTATCGTGACACAGCCGATCACACCGAAGATAACGCCCTTAGCCATAACAACGCCGATATCCAGCCCCAGAGTAAAACTCATGAAGCAGAGCGCGATAAATCCGGCGATCGTTGTGATGGATGAACCGATCACAGACTGCAGCGTCATGTTGATCGCGGCGGCCATGGCTGACTGACTGTCTCCCGGAAACGTCTGCTGCTTCTCCTTAAAGCTGTGCCACAGGAAGATTGAATAGTCCATCGTGACACCGAGCTGCAGAACTGCTGCCAGTGCTTTTGTAATATAGGAAATCTCACCGAAGAACCAGTTGGAACCCAGATTGTAGATGATGCACATTCCGATCGACAGCAGGAAAAAGATCGGCGCCAGAAATGTATCCATTGATATTCCCAGGATGATAGTCGCAAATATCACTGCCAGAAGCACGTAGATCGGTTCCTCTGCATTTGCAAGATCCCTTGTGTCCGTGACAATGCCGGAAATGCCTGCCAGATATACATTTTCCGAGGCGATTTTCCGAATCCTCGTGATGGCTTCCATTGTCTCATCCGCGGAAGTTCCCGTATCGTAAGTGACTGCCATCAGCGTCGCGTCTCCGTGCAGGAACGCGTCCCGAATATCCTGCGGGAGCATCTCCACCGGAGTTGACAGTGAAACAAAACTGTCATACCAGATGACGTCTTTCACATGCGGCACTTCCTCGATTTCCGCCTTCAGAGAGGCCACATCCTTAAATTCCATTCCCCTCACGACGACCATGGACACCGCTCCCTGGCCGAATTCGTCGAGCAGGATATCCTGACCGACCATCGTCTCTATATCTTTCGGAAGATACGTCAGTACGTCATAATTGATCCGGGTGTTAAGATACCCGATTCCGGACGGTATAAGAAGCACGAGCGCTGCGATGAGGATCACATGCCTCAGCTTTACGACCCATTTACCGATTTCCTTCATGTTCCACCCCTTCTCATTTTTTCTCATTTTTCGGTGAAAAGTATAAAAAAAAGAGCTGAATACCGTAATATTCAACCCTTTGGCCATGTCAATCCGATTTTTACAGATGGAAGAAAATGTATATCCTCCCTGTTCATTTTTAATAGAATGTACTCCAAGTGAGTCTCACGTTCACTGCAGTTCCAGAACTACATCCCGAAGCGACCTCGTTGCAATATACTCATACATTGTCGCCACTTCCTCCGGCGGCATCGTCATACCCGCTTCGATCCATTCCAGGACGACAAATGTCATCGCCCTTGCATAATACCTTGCAATATACTCAGGCGTCATCCAGGCATGTTCGCCCTTTCGTCCGCCCGTACGCTCCGTGATAATGGCAAGCAGCAGTCTTCCGATACTTTTCTCCACGATTTCGGCAAATGAATTCTGTCCCTCCATCCTTGCTACATGCGTATAGAATTCCTTTTCTTTCTGCATGTTCGTAAATATGAGAACGATTGCTTCCCTGAACATCTCATTCTGCATCAGGATCCGTACAGGATCCAGGATCTCCGTGCGCATGATCCACTCGAGAAGCTCATATTTGTCCTGAAAATGATTATAAAAAGTTACACGGATGACACCGGCGCCGTCCGTGATCTTCTTGATCGTTATTTTTTCAAACGGTTCTCTGACCGCAAGCGCTTTCAGGCTGTTCGCGAGCCGGATCTCGATGCTGTCTGAAGACTCCATACTGTCACTCTCCTCACATGGTTCCGGTACAGCTCGCACCGGACAGCCTTATTAT
>JAFRCB010000361.1 GCA_017404585.1 Lachnospiraceae bacterium | reverse complement strand
CGGAAGCCCTTATCGTATCTTAATGATATATATTTCAAAATGTTGAAAAACATAAAAATCCGTGCGCCGCACTCTGAATATGGCCCAACAGACGTTACCTCCCCAGTTAACTCGGTCCAGGCACCCTCGCGTCACACGGAAGGTCCTGCTAAGTGCTGCTGTGTTCCCACCCTGACACGGTTCGCAGGTTCCCGTTGCACGAGACCCAAACGTCATCGCCACTTAAGAAGGGCTGCTCCATCAAGACATACCCTCGGATTGGCATCACCCCTGCTGTAGCGGACTGCAGGTTACAGGGCCCCGCTAATGCCCCGGCTGCACGGATATGTGAAGTATATCTCGAAATTGTTGAATTGTCAAATAGAGATTGGTAGCGTATAATAAGATTAACTGTTGGTTCGTGTGAAATGGGGATAATATCGGCTTTTTCGGTATTTAGACGCGACCGGCAAATCGTGAATATACTTAAGAAAGAAGGTATGTACTATGAAAAGAATTGCTCTTCTCACAAGTGGCGGCGACTGCCAGGCCCTGAACGCAACAATGCGCGGCGTTGTCAAAGGCCTCAGCAATAACATCGAAGATCTTGAAATATACGGATTCCTTGAGGGCTACAAGGGCATGATCTACGGCAATTACAAGCTGCTTACCTCCGATGACTTTTCCGGCATCCTTACTCGCGGCGGCACGATCATCGGATCTTCACGCCAGCCGTTCAAGCTGATGCGGGTCCCAGATGAGAACGGCCTCGACAAAGTCGAAGCCATGAAGCAGAATTATTATAAACTTCGCCTTGACTGTGTCGTCATTCTCGGCGGAAACGGGACGCAGAAGACAGCGAATCTTCTGCGCGAGGAAGGCCTCAATGTCATTCATCTGCCGAAGACGATCGACAACGATATCTACGGAACAGACCTCACATTCGGCTATCAGTCCGCTATCGATATCGCAACGACAGCGATCGACCAGATCCACACAACAGCTTCCTCCCACGGCCGTGTATTCATCGTGGAAGTCATGGGCCACAAGGTCGGCTGGCTGACTCTCTCCGCGGGTCTTGCATCCGGCGCGGACGTCATCCTTCTTCCGGAAATCCCGTATGACCTTGACAAGGTATGTGAGGCAATTCAGAGACGTCATTCGCATGGAAAGAAGTTCACGATTCTCGCGGTCGCTGAGGGCGCGATCTCCAAGGAGATGGCAGCTATGAAGAAGAAAGACCGCAAGAAAGCGATGGAGAAGCTGCTGAGTGAATATCCGTCCGTATCCTACAAGCTCGCCCACGACATCACCGAGAGAACAGGCTCCGAGGTGCGTGTCACCGTTCCGGGACATGTACAGCGCGGCGGTTCCCCGGATCCGTTCGACAGAGTGCTTTCCACAAAACTCGGTGTATATGCAGCACAGCTCATCGAGAAGGGCGAGTACGGCTACATGGTCGCTACTGTTAACAATGAAATCTGCAAGGTGCCGCTTGAACTGTCCGCAGGCCAGCTGAAGGGTGTTGATCCGGAAGACCAGACAGTCCAGCTCGCTAAGTACATGGGCATCAGCTTCGGAGATTAATTTATGTCATATGTTGCTCTATACCGCAAGGCCCGCCCGAGCGTATTTGATGATGTCAGGGGACAGGACCACATAGTAACTACTTTAAAAAATCAGGTCATGGCGGGCAGGATCCAGCATGCCTATTTATTCTGCGGTACAAGAGGAACCGGAAAGACGTCCATCGCCAAGATCATGGCGAAGGTCGTGAACTGCGAAAACCCGGTAAACGGGAATCCCTGTAATGAGTGTGCTTCCTGCCGCCAGATAGCGGCAGGAAACTCTATGAATGTGATTGAGATCGACGCCGCTTCTAACAACGGTGTCGATAATATTCGCGAAATTGTTGAGGAAGTGCGTTACAGACCCACACAGGGAAAGTATAAGGTGTACATCATTGATGAGGTTCACATGCTGTCCCAGGGTGCGTTCAACGCGCTGCTTAAGACGCTTGAGGAACCTCCTTCTTATGTCGTATTCATTCTCGCGACGACCGAGGTGGGAAAGATTCCGGTAACTATTCTCTCCAGATGCCAGCGCTATGATTTTCACAGGATCGACGCAGCCACTCTTGTATCCCGCATGAGGGAACTCGTGCAGAAAGAAGGCGTGGAGGCAGAAGAACGCGCGCTGCAGTTCATTGCCCGCTCCGCTGACGGCTCCATGCGCGATGCGCTCTCTCTTCTTGATCAGTGCATAGCTTTCTACATGGGGGAGAAGATTACCTATGAGAAAGCTCTGAAGGCTCTGGGTGCAGTGGACACGGATGTATTTGCAAGCCTTACCGCCAGCATAATACAGGGGGATGCCGGTTCGGCGGTGCTTACATTTGCACAGATGATGGAGCGGGGCAGGGAGGCCGGCCAGTTCGTCTCCGATTATATCTGGTACCTGAGAAACCTGCTCATGGTACAGACTGAGGAGGAGGCTATGGACCTCGTGGATGCTCCGGCAGAGCAGATTCTGAAAATGCAGAATCTCGCGGGGAGTGTCGCTCCGGAAATTATTATGCGGTATATCCGCGTGCTGTCGGAACTTCAGAATAATATGAGATTTGCGACGAACCGCAGAGTGCTGGTGGAAATCGCCTTTATCCGGCTGTGCCGGCCGCAGATGGAGAGGACCGAGGATTCGGTGCGGGACAGGATACGCATGCTGGAAGACAGGCTTGAAGAGATCGAGATGAACGGTCTTATGGTCTCACCGCCGGATCCGTACAGTTATTCCGCTCCGATTCTGACGGATGAAAAGGTTGAGACGGCTCCGCCGCCAAACGCGGCCCCGGAAGATCTTGAAAAGGTTCTTTCGATCTGGCCTCAGATTTTGGAGAATCTGGATTCGGGACTTCTTCGGGGAATGCTGAAAGATGTTCCGCCGGAATATAAAGCCGACGGGAATGATACCAGACTTTATCTTCGCCTTAAAAATTTTGCCACAAAAGCCATGGAGCACAAAGACGAAAATGTGCATAATATCGAGACTGTTCTAGAGAAAAAAATCGGAAAACAGGGAGTTGTTGTGCTGTGGGGTGTTGACGATAAAGTAGATGGGTTGTATAAAGTAACAGTGTCAAAAAATGAAAATGTTGATGATATCTTTGCTGACAGAAACAAGATCGCCATGGAGGTCGAAGTCACAGACGAAGAATGGGAATGACGCGGGAGATCCGCTGAAGCATCGTGTCTTGAAGAGACAGGCAAAGGAATACAGAGACATAGCAGAGCAGTTAAGGAGGAAGTACGTTGGCTAAAAGAGGCGGCTTCTCCGGCGGAATGCCGGGAAACATGAATAACCTTATGAAGCAGGCGCAGAAGATGCAGCGTCAGATGGAAGAAAGACAGGCGGCGCTGAACGAAAAAATCTTCACCGCCACAGTCGGCGGCGGAGTGGTCGAAGTTTCCGTGAACGGTAAAAAGGAAGTGCAGAAGCTTTCTATTGACCCGGAAGCGGTCGATCCGGATGATGTTGAGACACTCGAAGATCTCGTTGTCGCAGCTCTTAACGAGGCGTTCAAGAAAGTAGATGCCGAGCAGGCGGGTATCTACGGTAACCTTGGCGGCGGCATGGGAGGTCTCGGAAGTGGACTATTTTAGTGGACACATCAGCACTCTGATCGAACAGCTGTCCAGCCTTCCGGGCATCGGACCGAAGACTGCGCAGAGACTGGCTTTTCATATTATAAGCCAGCCGGAAGAACGGGTGAAGCGGCTTGCGGAGAGCATAACTTCCGCGAGAGCCAACGTCCGGTACTGCCGGGAGTGCTGTACTCTTACAGATGCGGATCTGTGTCCGGTCTGCAGCAATCCGAAGCGGGATAAGACGACTATTATGGTAGTTGAGACCCCGAGGGATCTTGCAGCTTATGAGAAGACGGGAAAATACAGGGGTGTATACCACGTGCTCCACGGTGCCATTTCCCCGATGCTCGGAATAGGACCGGATGATATTAAGTTGAAGGAACTGATGAAGAGACTGGCCGGGGGCGATGTGACGGAGGTCATCATCGCGACCAATTCTTCGCTCGAGGGTGAGACTACCGCTATGTATATCAGTAAGCTCATCAAGCCGACGGGGATCAGGGTGACCCGTATTGCGAGCGGTGTGCCGGTCGGAGGAGACCTTGAAAATATAGATGAAGTAACTTTGCTCAGAGCGCTTGAAGGGAGAACACAGTTATGAACAATACGCAACTGGAGATCATTGCCAACAAAGTCCGTCAGGACATCATTGTTGGTACTTTCAATGCAAAATCAGGACACCCGGGTGGATCGCTCTCGGCAACTGAGTGCATGGTGCTGCTGTACAATGAGATCATGAATGTTGATCCCGCCGATCCGGATAACCCGGATAGAGACCGCTTTGTCCTCTCCAAAGGCCATGCGGCGCCCGGTCTGTATTCTGTGCTGGCGGAGAGAGGCTTCTTCCCGGTATCGGAGATCGAGAAGCTTCGCAGTCTCGGATCGATGCTTCAGGGACATCCGAATATCGCAATTCCCGGTGTGGACATGTCTACCGGTTCGCTCGGACAGGGCGTTTCAGCGGCAACAGGCATGGCACTGTCAGCCAAAATGGACAAGAAGTCTTACCGTACATACGCTGTTCTCGGTGACGGAGAGCTCGAGGAAGGCCAGATCTGGGAAGCGGCCATGTTCGCCGGCAACCACAAATTGGACAACCTCTGCCTCATCGTGGACAACAATAACCTGCAGATCGACGGCACGCTGGAGGAAGTTAATTCTCCGTATCCGATCGATGAAAAGTACAGAGCTTTCGGCTTCCACGTGATCAATGTGGCAGACGGCAACGATTTTGATCAGTTGAGAAGCGCGTTCGCTGAAGCAGCCGATACGAAAGGAAAGCCGACCTGCATCGTCATGAAGACGGTCAAGGGCAAGGGCATTTCCTTCATGGAGAACAATGTTGGCTGGCATGGCAAAGCTACCAATGCCGAAGAGTATGAAAAGGCCATGGACGAACTTAAAAGAGCAGGAGAAGAATTATGCCGGAAGTAAAGAAAATCGCAACACGCGTAAGCTATGGTAAAGCGCTGGCGGAGCTCGGCGAGATCCATGACGATATCGTAGTCATGGATGCTGACCTCGCGGCATCAACTCAGACCGCTATATTCGGTAAGAAGTTCCCGGACCGCTTTTTCGACGTCGGTATCCAGGAAGGGAATATGATGGGCATCGCCGCCGGTCTCGCGACAACCGGCAAGAAGGTGTTTGCGTCTTCTTTTGCCATGTTCGCTACCGGACGCGCATATGAAATTATTCGTAACTCAATTGCATATCCGATGCTTAATGTCAAGGTGTGTGCGTCCCATGCAGGTGTCTCTGTCGGTGAGGACGGCGCATCCCACCAGTGCATCGAGGATATCGCGCTCATGAGAGTTGTTCCGCATATGGTCATTATTCAGCCGGCGGATGACATTGAGACAAGGGCAGCCGTAAAGGCGGCTTATGAACACAACGGTCCGGTTTATCTGAGACTTGCAAGACTTGCGTCTCCGGTATTCAACACCGACCCGGATTACAAGTTTGAGTTCGGCAAGGGCATTTCACTGCGCGACGGTTCAGACGTCACGATCGTGGCGTCCGGTCTGCCGGTCACCGCAGCAATGGAAGCCTGCGATATGCTCGCAGCGGACGGAATCAGCGCAAGGCTCATTAATATTCACACAATTAAGCCGATTGATGAGGACATACTTGTCAAGGCGGCCAAAGAGACCGGAAAGATCGTCACAGTGGAAGAGCACTCTGTGATCGGCGGTCTCGGCGGTGCGGTATGTGAAGCTATTACAGAAAGATGTCCGGTCCCGGTCAGAAGAATCGGTATTCGCGATGTATTCGGAGAATCCGGTCCGGCTCTCGAACTGTACAAGAAGTATGGTCTTGACGCTCAGGGCATCTATGCGCAGACAAAGGAGTTTGTAGAAGGCAAGTAAAGTATGCGGAATATTTTCAGTATACTCGGCAATGCGTTCGCGTCTTTCAGGGACATGCTCACTGAGAACGAAAGGCTGCCGAAAAATGAAATTGATGCATATAGAGTGCGGATACGCAACCACAGGAGAGCCGTGTATATGCGCGCGGCTCTTATTATCGTGATCCTTTTTATTGCAGCGGTGATTGCGTACCGGGTATACGAGAGGCGGTCATATGACTCTTATGAAGTCCTCTCTGAGGAGACCTCAGCCGATAATATATCTAATTACCGCTATGTGAAGGGCAGGATCCTTCGCTACAGCGCTGACGGGGCAGCGTTGCTGAAATCAAATCTCGAATCCGTGTGGTATGTCTCCTACAATATGACACAGCCCTGTGTGTCAACATTCGGAAAGACGATTCTCATCTATGACCGGCGCGGTTCAGAAGTGCAGGTGTATGATGAGGATGGGAAAGTGGGTTCATTTGCAACTGAAATGCCGATTCTGTATGCCTGCTGCTCGAAGAACGGAAATGCAGCCTGCGTCCTCGAGAACGGAGGCGGTATGGAGATCGCCTACTATTCGGCACAAGGGTCGCGTATCGCAACAATATCGGAATCTGCGGAGGAGACCGGCTTCCCGGTATCGATGGCCCTGTCGGAGAATGGAAAGCAGCTTGCGGTCTCGTATGTCACTGCGGTAAACGGGGCAGTCTCGACAAACCTTCTTTTTTATAGTTTCCGGAACCCGGAGAACGCGGAAAAGGTCATAGCGGATATGAACTATTCCGGTATAGTGATCCCGGATATCAGGTATATCAATGATACGGTCGCCGCAGTCTTCAGGGATAACGGCATTTCTTTCTTCAGTGGAAGCGGCAGACCGGCGGAAACTGCTGCGGTTGACTTCGAGGATGAGATCATCAGCACGTTTACAGGTGATGGATTTGTCGGATTTATATTCAGGAACAGAAATTCAACGAAACCTTACCGGATGGAAACCTATAGCAGAAGCGGAAAACTGATCTCGCGGACAGACATTGAAATCGTGTATGATCGGATCAGTGTATGCGGCAGCGAGATACTCTTCAGCAGCAGTTCTGAGCTTGCCATATACACTAAGAAGGGAGTGTGCCGCTTTTACGGAGGTGTCGAGGAGGGGAATCTGTCCGAAATACAGAAAATCGGCAGAAAACGCTATCTCGTCGTAACGGATATGAGTACGAAAGTGATTGAACTTGATTAAAGGACCTGCATTTTGAGTCCTGCCAATTGAGGATGTATATGTTTTCAAATACACTGACGATTGTTGTGATGGCTGTGTGGACGATCATTGCTCTATGGGGATTCTACAGAGGGGCGATGCGCACAGTCATTTCAATTTCTATACTGATTATTTCAATAGCTGCCTCGGTCTTCCTGTCGCCGAAAGTAAACGATGTTTTCATGTCATCCGAAGCAGTGAACGCCTATGCAATGCAGCGGTCGGAAAAATTCGTGGAAGCCAGGATCAGCAGTCTTGAGAACGGCAGCGGTGACCTTGGGTGGGCAGAATACCTTCCCCTGCCCGAAGGCGTAAGAGATGTTGTCAGGGAGGGGGATCCCGCCGTGGTCGGAATGCTTCTCCGGACAGATACTGTAAAGACTTACCTGGCTGAGCTTTTATCCGGGTTCCTGATAAGGATACTGTCGGTCATAGTGACTTTCATAGTGACCTATCTCATTATGTGTATAGTGAGGATCATACTGGCGGCCGTGTCCGAAGCCCCGGTCATCAGCGGACTGAATCATTTCGCAGGTCTTGTTCTGGGTGTGATCAAGGGGGCTGTCATCATATGGATACTTTTCGCTCTGCTGCACCTGTCATATATAGTCGGCGGAACTGAGAACATGCTTCTGGGTCAGGTGCGTGAGAGTGAGGTCCTTTCAGTAATGTATACGTATAACCCTGTTTTTACAATACTTCCCAAAGTGCTGGGGCTGCTGTGAGACGGAGTAACAGTTCAGACAGGCTGTTCGAGGTCTGAGATACGACGCAAACATCATCTTCATCGAAAAGCGCTGGTCACTACCCTGCGAGCCAAAAAAGCTAAAGCTTTTTGGTCTCTCGGTCGGACCGGCAATGCTTTTCTCACGAAGATGGATGCTTTGCGCCGTTAACGAACTGCAATAACAGCCTGCCTGAACTATTACGAGCCGTGGGAAAAATCGGCGAAAAAAATAAAATAATGCTTGCAAATATGATTTGAGGGTGCTAATATATTTTCTGCACCGCAAAAGAGCGGTGCGGAAAATAAAAAACTTTGATAATAAAACAAAAAAGTTGTTGACAAAGGCTTTTGAGTTTGATATCCTATCAGAGTTGCGGCCGACGCGGGAGCGAGGCCGCAGGGAACATTGATAACTGAACAGTGAAACACATTAAGACCTTGAAAATTCTTTACAAAGTTTCGTGGAAACGAGACGAACCAGAACAGTAAGAATGGAAACGGGACAGAGAACTGAAATTGAAATTAGTCAGTAGCTCAGACTGTGACCATGGATGAACATTTTTCAGAGAGTTCGATCCT
>JAFRCB010000360.1 GCA_017404585.1 Lachnospiraceae bacterium | reverse complement strand
CAATGAGTCACCGGACCTGTCCCCCTGACTCCCCCCTGACTCACATGCAGTCCTCGCAGAGGCCGTAGAAGACGGTGCGCATGGGATTGAGTCTGAAGTTGTGTTCGGCGAGGAGGTGGGCTTGGATTTCCTCCAGCTCGTCGCAGTGGAGGTGGATGAGTCTGCCGCACTTCTCGCATTTGCAGTGGAAGCAGATTTCTGTTTCGGCGTGCTGCTCCGGGCTGATGTATTCAAAACAGGCCGGGCTGCTTCCGTCGATGATGTATTTGTTAATGATGCCTTCGTCGACGAAGCTCTCGAGCTGCCGGTAGATGGTGGACTGGCCGATGGTGATGCCGTGAAGCTTGAAATACTCGTAGACGTCTGCGGCAGTGAAGTGCACGCCGGGGACGGATTCGAAATATTCGAGCAGGATGGCACGCTGCTTTGTTTTATATTTTGAACGGATACTTGTGTTTGTCTTCATGGCGGTTACTCTGTGTGAATTTGGGAACTTTAACGTTTTCATTCTAATGAGATTTTAATTCAGATTCAATTCCGATTTCATCTTTGTGCGATAAATTGCTATCATCAGGTTGATGAAAGCGGCACGGGTGCTTCAGGAAACGCAGAGCGCGG
Source organism: Lachnospiraceae bacterium (assembly GCA_017404585.1). Classification (GTDB taxonomy): domain Bacteria; phylum Bacillota; class Clostridia; order Lachnospirales; family Lachnospiraceae; genus Chordicoccus. Next base: position 1,983 of record JAFRCB010000360.1, on the reverse strand, counting down.
CTGCTTCAGGATTAAAGAGGAGAGAGAAGGAAATGAGACAGACAGACTTAAGACTAAATGGCAGAGTAATTCGGAATGGCGCGCTGGTGCTTCTGCTGGCGGCAATCATCTTTACGCACACGGGGTGCACGTTCCACATTTACGGCGGCCCGCGCTTCGGAACTTACAAGAATGCGTCGAGCTACAAGACCGGTGAATTTGATTATGAGGCAAAAGATGTCAAGGAGGTCGAAGTCAACTGGATCGATGCGGACATCACGGTCAAGCAGAGCAATGCCGGCACGCTGCATGTTTCGGAGACGGACACAGGCCTGAAAAAAGGACAGAAGATGCATTGGCTGGTCGACGGCGACAAGCTGATTGTGCAGTACTGCGAGAGCGGATACAAAGGAAAGAAGTTCCCGGCCGGCTCGAAGAAGCTGAGCATCGAGATTCCGGAGGATGTAGATCTGCAGATCTCCGGCGTGAGCGCCGAGGTGACCCTCGAGGGCAGCCAGGTTTTGCAAAATCTGAAGGTCGACACAGTTTCCGGCGAGGTGAAGGCTGAGGATGTGACGCTGTCCGGAAAGGCAGATATCGATTCTGTTTCGGGCGATGCGACTCTCGGGCTTGCGGACTGCGACAAGGCGGAGCTGAACAGTGTCAGCGGCGATTTCCACCTGACAGAGCTTCCGGCGGGCGGCGCGACCATCAAATATGACACCGTGAGCGGCAGTGTGCACGCCGCGGACTACACGATGAACGACAAGGAGTACGTCTTTGGCGGCGGTGATTGCAAAATCAGTGTGGAAACCGTGAGCGGCGATCTGAGTGTGGAGTGAAGCTTTTCCGGGCGTGATGCCTGTTGTAAAATAGATGAAAGGTTGGACCGGGGTACAGTGACCTCGGTCCTTTTTTTCAGGAGGGGAAAGAGATGGATGAGCTGAAGCAGGCAGTGAAGTTGCCGGGAAGTCCTGTTTGTCCAGGCCGCCTGCGATCATGTCATATAAGAAAGTTGTGTATCACAGCGCTCCCTTGGGGCAGTTCTTCGCGCACTCCATGCAGAGGATGCACTCGGTGCCGTTCTCGCGCTTGCGCGAGTTGTCGGTGACGTCGACGTTCATGGGGCAGATGCGCTTGCATTTGCCGCAGGAGATGCACTTTTCCTTGTCGCATTTGACGCGGAAGAGGGCAAAGTAGCTCATGGGCTTCAGAAACACGGTGACGGGGCAGATGTACTTGCAGAAAGCGCGGTTGTCCTTGAAGGCATAGGCAAGGATAATGCCGACCAGGTAATACGCGATGTTGCCGATGATGAATGCCCAGAACATGATTCGCTCAAGATTCCCGACGTGGGCCAGGAAGAGGGCGGCGACAAAGATCAGAGATGCCGCAAAGGTGATGTATCTGATCCAGCCGATCTTCTTCCGCGGCTGCGCCGGGATTTTGTACGGAAGAAAATCGAGCACCATTGCTGTCCAGCACGCGTAGCCGCACCATCCGCGGCCAAAAACAAGAGGTCCGAAGATTTTGGCAATGGCGTAGTGAATCGTTGCGGCCTCGAAGACGCCGGTGAAAAGGTAGTACCAGAAGCCTTCGATCTGCATGTTTTCCTGACAGATCAGGCCGAGGTAGACAAGCATGTATAAGCCGACAAGCAGCTGGACGACGCGTCTGGCGTGCTTGTATTTATTGATGAACAGGACCATGCCCAGTGCGATGGACATGCCGATATAGCTGAAGTTGAACAGATAAAACGGATTGTCCTTCGTCTGCCACAGTGTTATGGCGACCGTTTCGAAAATGATCAGAATGAGCATCGGCGGAAAGAACCTTTTCATCTTTTCCATGTGTGCCTTCCTTTTGGGATTCCTCTTGAGTTGCCCTGTTGGATTTCTTTTTTACAAACTGTTTCTGTACAATTATCAATTCTAACATAAGTCGAGTGGAGCGGCACACTTTTCGCATCCTGCCGGGCGCTGTAATATAGATATATGGATGAAT
>JAFRCB010000359.1 GCA_017404585.1 Lachnospiraceae bacterium | reverse complement strand
TGAGAGTGAATACCGCCGGGTGAGGATACTCAAAGAGAATGGTTTTAATGCTATTCGTTCCGCCCATAATCCTGCATCCAGAGCCTTGATCGAGGCTTGCGACAGACTGGGCATGTACGTCATGGATGAGACTTTTGACATGTGGTATAACCGAAAGAATCCATACGATTACGGCATGGATTTTGAGAAGAACTGGGAAGCGGATACAGCGGCTATGGTGAACCGGGACTTCAATCATCCCTCGGTAATCCTCTATTCCGTCGGTAACGAAGTGGGAGAGCCGGCGGAGGATAAAGGCCTGGATTACGGCAGGAAGATGATCGATCTGTGCCATAAACTGGATGCCACACGTCCTGTCACGTGCGGAGCTAATCTCATGATCATGAGCCGCTATGCCAAAGGGCAGGGCATTTATCAGGACGGAGAGCAGAAGACCGGAGATACGAAAAGCAAGAAGGAAAAACCGGGGCAGAACGCATCCCTCATGTTCAATATCATTGCCAGTATCATAGGTTCCGGCATGAACAAGAGTGCCAACTCGAAGCAGGCGGATGCAGTGACGTCTCCGTTTTTGGACAGCCTCGACATTGCAGGCTATAATTATGCCTCCGGCCGATATCCGCTGGAAGAAAAAGCCCATCCGGAACGCGTGATTTTTGGCTCCGAGACGTTTCCGCAGGACATTTGCAAAAACTGGGAGATGGTGAAGAAGTACCCCTACCTGGTGGGTGATTTCATGTGGACTTCATGGGACTATCTGGGCGAAGCCGGTCTCGGTGCCTGGAGTTACACCGGGGGTATGCCTTTCAATCGGCCGTATCCCTGGGTGCTGGCAGGAGCAGGCGTGATTGATATCCTGGGAAATCCGGACGGCAGCTGCAAATATGCATCCACCGTCTGGGGGCTCACAGAGAATCCCGTCATTGCGGTCAGACCGGTGAATCATCCCGGTGTGCGTCCTTCAAAATCTGTATGGCGCGGCACCAATGCCATCCCATCCTGGAGTTGGTCGAAATGCAGAGGAAACAAGGCGGTGGTGGAGGTCTACTCCGATCAAAAGAAGGTAGAGCTTTTCATCAATGGCATATCCGTCGGAAAGAAGCGCATTAAGGAATGCAAAGCTGTATTCAGGGTCAAATATCAGCCGGGAACGGTGACCGCTGTATCTTACGATGCCGAAGGCAGGGAGACAGGCCGCAGTGAACTTAAGAGTGCGCATGCACCGCTGCAGATCATGGTACGTCCCGAGAAAGAGACGGCAAAGCCCGGTGAAATCGTCTACGTTCCTGTGACACTGGAGGGTGTTAATGGTATCGTAGAATCGAATATAGACCGAAAACTCAAAGTCGCTGTGGAGGGCGGCGAATTGCTAGCTTTTGGCTCTGCCAACCCATGCACTGAGGAAGAGTATCATGTCGGCAGTTTCACAACATATTACGGACGAGCGCTGGCGATTGTGCGCGCCGGGAATGAAGGTGTCGTTACAGTGACCGCGGCGGATAACAATAAGAAGGGAACAGCAGAGATCAGAATCGTATGAGAGCTGTTAATCTGATTGAAAATACGAAAGGGCATGATAGATGCGCGTATGCCCATGGTCTGTCATTTTATGTAGAAACATCCGGGCATAAGCTGTTGGTGGACCTTGGCCCCACGGACGCCTCGCTTCACAATGCGAAGGAGCTCGGAATTGATCTGACAAAGGTCGACACCGTGGTGCTGAGCCACGGGCATTATGACCATTCCGGCGGGATCATGCCATTTGCAAGGATCAATTCGGATGCGCGTATCTACATGCAGAAAACCGCCGATGCGGATTATTATGCTGATGACGGAGAGCGCGGGGAGGGCGAACGCTACAGGTACATCGGTATAGATAAGGCGATAGCAGAGCTGCCGCAAGCGGTGAAGATTAAGGGGGATCACAGAATCGATGATGAGCTTGACCTGTTTACTATAAAGAAAAGGTCACACGATCTGCCGTTCACCAATAAAAGACTCCTGATAAAAGAAAACGGAGAGCTGAGAAGAGACGATTTTGTACATGAACAGTACCTTGTCATCAGTGAAGGGGATAAGAAGATCCTGATATCAGGCTGCGCGCATAACGGTATCCTCAGTATCTTAGATGCGTTTAAAGAGAAATACGGTGCGGAGCCGGACATGGTCATCAGCGGGTTCCATCTGATGAAGAAGACAGGATATACAGATGACGAGCTTCGGCAGATCATAAGTATAGGGACGGAACTTATGAGGTATTCCACAAAGTTCGTCACCTGCCATTGTACCGGGGAAACGGCTTATGAGATCATGAAAAACGTGCTGGGAGATCAGCTGCAATATGTGCATTCCGGGGAGAATGTGGAAGTAAAGGACTGGACATGAATATACTGGCGGATCTTTTTTTGACATTTGCGAAGATCGGATCCTTCACCTTCGGCGGGGGCTATGCCATGATCGCGATGATCGAGGATGCCTGCGTGGAAAAGAAAAAGTGGATCACGCATGACGATATGATGAATGTGGCTGTCATAGCGGAGTCCACGCCCGGACCGATCGCAATCAATTGTGCTACGTTTGTCGGCTATCGCCAGGGCGGATTTGTGGGCGCTGTCGCGGCGACGATCGGTATGGTCCTGCCATCGTTTCTGATCATCTTTGTCGTCTCGCAGTTCATAGACCATTTTCTGGAAATCGGATGGGTCCACAGCGCTTTTATGGGTATCAAGCTGGCGGTCGGAATTCTGATTCTGGACGCGGGGCTCACGATGCTCAAAAAGATGAAGAAAAAACCCTTCCGGATAGCGATTGTCATCGCGTCGTTTGCGGCTATGATGATCATCAATGTCTTCGCGCTTCATATTTCCACCATCACGCTGATGGTGACTGCGGCCTTTGTCAGTCTGGCTGCATTTGCAGCAGGGAGAGGGGGAGAGACAAGATGATCTACCTGGAATTATTGTGGGGATTCCTCAAGGTCGGTTTCTTTGCGTTCGGCGGAGCTTACGGTGCGATCCCGCTCATCAGGGACGTGATCCTTTCCTATGGATGGCTGAGTGATGACGAGCTGACCTATATGATTGCCGTGAGTGAGAGCACGCCGGGACCGATTATGGTCAATCTGGCCACATATGTGGGAAGCAGCAAGGCGGGGCTGCCCGGAGCGCTGCTTGCCACACTTGCGGTCGTTCTCCCCTCGTTCTTTATCATTCTGCTTGTGATGGCTGTTCTGAAGAATACTGTCAAAAACAAATATGTGCAGGCCGTGCTGCGAGGTCTTAAGCCCTGCATGATCGGCATTGTC
>JAFRCB010000040.1 GCA_017404585.1 Lachnospiraceae bacterium | reverse complement strand
CGGGAAGAAAGAGTGCCTGAGTCATTTGCTGAAAGTCTGTTACCCGCGACCCGACGAGACGGCAAAGGATCTTGCAAATGCAGTCAAGGCTAACAAAATTTCCAAAGAACGCCTCGTCGAAGTTGCCATGTACGCGCCCCAGTGGCTCGACATGGCGGAGGAAGTCCTCGGAATGGATGGCTTCAAGAGCGGCTGCTATTATTTCATGGCCCACATGAATGAGCGGTTCGACGACCGCAAGAAGGCTGTGATCGCCAGATATACGCCGCTCTCGACGGAGGAGCTGAATAACGGATGCTTTGACACGAACTGGTTCTTTGAAGTCTATGAGAAGCTCGGGGAGAAGAACTTTGCGCTTCTCTACAAGGCTGCAAAATACATCGCGGACGGCAGCAAACACACGAGGGCGAGAAAATATGCGGACGCGGCGACCGGGAAGGTGGACCGTGATGAGCTCGAGAAGACCATCTACAGTAAACGGAACAAGGATCTGCTTATGAGCTACGGCCTGATTCCCATGAAAGACAGGCAGGATGCGCTGCACCGCTACGAGTTTCTGCAGAAGTTCCTCAAGGAGAGCAAGCAGTTCGGCGCGCAGCGAAGGCAGAGTGAGGGCATGAGCGTACAGTATGCGCTGAAAAACATGGCCACGACGGCGGGATACGCAGACGACCTGCGGCTCGTGCTGGCAATGGAGACGGAACTTGTCGAGCAGAATCGGACCTATTTCGACGGCGTGGAGATCGGCGGATATACGGCGCGGATCCAGGTGGACGCGGACGGAAAAGCGGAACTCCTTGTCTCCAAGGGAGCAGGCGGAAAGGCGCTTAAATCTGTGCCGGCAGCCCTCAAAAAGGATGAGACATTCGGTGTAATCAAGGAATTCGCGGCTAAGCTGAAGAGCCAGTACTCGCGCTGCACGGCAATGTTCGAGCGGGCGATGGAGGAAGAGGAGGCCTACAGCTTCGGAGAGCTGACGGCGCTGTGCCGCAATCCGGTCACGGCAGGCATTCTCGGAAGACTGGTGTTTATCAGCGAGGCAGAGGTCGAAACTGCCGGAACTGACGGGGCAGCGGCTGCGAATGAAGGCTGTGCCCGCATTATCGGAACTCTTGAGGAGCTTGAGGCTGCGAATCCCGCAATCGATGAGGGGACCCTGCTTCTCGTAGCTCATCCGATCACGCTATACAGGCTGGGCGAGCTTGCCCGATACCAGAGACTGTTCTTAAAGAAGCAGATGGAGGGCGGAACAAAGCAGCCTTTCAAGCAGGTCTTCAGAGAGTTCTATCCGAAGCTTGAGGAGGAGAAAGACTCGGCTGATTCGAGACTTTTCGCAGGATATCAGATCCAGCCCAAGAAGACCGTCGCAGCTCTTCGCGGACGCGGATGGGTGGCCGACTACGATGAAGGCCTCCAGAAGATATTCTTCCGCCAGGGCATCGCGGCGACCATCTACGCGCTCGCGGACTGGTTCTCGCCTGCAGACACGGAGAGCCCGACACTTGAATATGTCTCATTCTATGACAGGAAGACAGGAAAGCAGAAGAAGATCTCTGAGATCCCGGATATTCTGTACTCGGAAGTCATGCGCGACGTCGACCTTGTGGTCAGCGTGGCCCATGTCGGCGGAGTCGATCCCGAGACGAGCCATTCGACCATTGATATGCGCCGCGTGATATTTGAATTCAACATGGAACTCTTCGGCCTCACCAACGTGACCTTCGAGGGTACACACGCATTCATCAAAGGTACATACGGCAATTACAACGTCCAGCTGGGCAGCGGCGTGATCCACAAGGAGAGCGGAGGCATGATCAATATCGTGCCGGTGCACTCCCAGCAGCGCGGCAAGTTGTTCCTGCCGTTTATCGATGAGGATCCGAAGACGGCGGAGATTCTCTCGAAGATCCTGCTGCTTGCGGAGGATCAGAAGATCAAAGATCCGTATATTATGAGGCAGATAACAGCCGGGTGAGCTTATCCGTATAAATTCACATAGCGATGGATCATGATTATGACCTGGAACCGCTTGCTGTCGTCATCTTTGCGGAAAGTGTTGTCTGCGGCATAGCCCCGGACGATTTTCTTTTCGCTCGCCCATGCGATGGCCTTATAAGCCGTGGATGTCTTGCTGAGATTCTTTGTGTCTGCAAATGTCAGCGGCTTCGAAGCCGAAGGCTGTCCCGCCTTTCTCCAGAGCATGATCACGATCTGTTCCCTGGTCACATTATTGTCTTTGCGGAATGTATTGTCGGAATACCCCTTAATGATTCCTTTATTAACTGCCCAGAGAATCGCTTTGTATGAGGTGGATGTCTTGGAAAGTGACGTCGTATCCTTGAAAGGCAGTTTTCCGGATGCAGCTGGTTTGCCTGCAGCCCGCCAGAGCATAATGGAGAACTGCTCTCTGGTACATTTGAGCTCAGGTCCGAAATACACTCCATTGAAGCCGGCGATGATTCCTTTGTCTACACCCCAGTAAATATCTTTGTAGCCGTCCTGCTTCGGATCCGCCACATCATAGAAGCGGGTCTGTACAGGCACGGACAGCTCCCTGGTCTCTTTACCGAGACTGAGAGATGCGCGGATTACGGCCTTCCCGTAGGTCAGGGCCTTCACCGTCCCGTTCTGACTTACCGTGCAGACCGAAGGCTTGGAGGATGACCAGACTGCGGAGGCTCCTTCCGGAAGATTCTTTATGGTCAGACGGTGTGAGTCAAGTGTCTTTATCTCAAGTGAACTGCTGCCAGGGATGGCGCCTGACAGGCCGGATGCCGCAGGAGTCGGTGTCGCAGTCGGTTTCGGCGTCGCGGTCGGCTTAGGTGTAGGTGTGGAAGTCGGTTTCGGTGTCGCGGTGGGCTTTGGCGTTGCCGTCGGTTTCGGTGTGGGTGTCGCTGTGGGCTTCGGCGTCGCAGTAGGCTTCGGAGTTGGCGTTGCCGTCGGTTTCGGTGTAGGTGTCGCGGTTGGTATCGGTGTCGGCGTAGGCGTGGGAACCGGATCATTTACCCCGTCAAAGGGTATGAAGATGACCTCGCTAAACAGTTCAGATGAGTTGACCGCCAGCGCCCATCTCGATAGGGAGCCTCTGTTCTGATAGGTCTCCTCCTGCGCTTTCCAGGAAGTTTCAAAAGCTGTCGTATAATAGACGCGCACTTTCGACGCTCCCGAGCGAATGCCGACGACTTTGGGATTCACCGTGTGGCTGTCGACCCATTGATTGATACTCGGAACTTTGCCCATAAAGACCGCATCGGTCAGATGCCCTGCCTGAACGGATGAATCTTCCATCTTGGCCAGTGATGCGGGGAATGTCATTTTTGTGATCTTTGGTGAGGAGATGGCATTGTATCCTATGTAGGAGACCGATTCTCCGAGCACGATCTCTTCCAGACCGGGGCAGTCGAAGGTGGATTCTTCGATTCTCGTGAGCCCGTCTCCGATGACAGCCCGGACGAGCCCGGACCTTTCAAATGCATACTCCCCCAGCGTCGTGACGGAATCCGGAATGATGATCTCTTTCAAATCGGCACACCCGTAGAAAGCGGTACGCTCAATTGTCTGAAGACCTTCAGGGAGGTCAATGCCGGTCAGGGATGCATTTGCAAAAGCCGAGTTGTAAATTGCGGTGAGGGTGGAGGGGAGAATGACGGTGGATGCATTCGAACAATGCGTATTATTTACTCCTGTGATTCCT
>JAFRCB010000358.1 GCA_017404585.1 Lachnospiraceae bacterium | reverse complement strand
TCGGATAAATGTTGCTTGCGAGCATAGCGCCTTCGCCTGTGCCGCAGCCGGTCACTACGAAGTCAACTGCCTTCGCGTTGAGCAGAATCGCGGTAAGGAGACCTGCTTTGACGTAGGTGAGCTGGCATTTGTCATCTGCCGCGTACATGCCGTAATTGAATACCTCATGTCCGAGCGGCTCCGCTGCTGCGCGGAGGCAGCCCTCGATCATGGAGTTCTTTGCTGCCTGTGAGTTTTCATTGATCAGTGCTATCTTCATATCTTTTCTCCTTTGTTGCAAAGTCTAAAACCACTCTATAAACCTGTCCTCCGGCCCTTAACGCAGCCTGCGGCTTTTTCATTCGAGATGAAACACCAGCTCCAACCCTTTCGTGACCGGGCTGTTATCCGGATATGTCTCCATGATGTCCGCCATATAGTCCCACCATTTCCGATTAATGACTGTATTAGCGCTCTCTTCCCATCTCTGCTCATCCTCAACCTCAATGTACCCGAACAGCACATCCGTCTCAGGATCAAAGAAAATCGAATAATTCCTGCCGCCGTACTCGTGAATCAGCTCCTTCATCTCAGGCCACAAAGTGTTATGTCTTCTCTCATATTCCGCTGCCCTGCCGGGGTATAATTTCATTTTAAATCCTTTGATCATCTTAGAGCGTGACCTCCGTATGCTTCGTCAATGTTCACTGAATGTGCCTCAGCGCTTCTGCAAATGCAAGAATCGTCAGAGACTGGCCGTATGCCATCGGTGCAATCAGGATATTTTTGTAATGATCCGCGTTCATGCCCATGCCGGTGCCTCCCGAGACATTAAGGACTGTACCGTCGGGGGCGACATTTTCCATGATTCCCAAAATTGCCTTCTCAGCTGTCCGGACGCAGGTGTCGTCCAGGATACCCATACGGATACCTTTCAGAATACCGGCCGCGATGGCAGCCGATCCGGAAACTTCCTCATAGCTCGTCGGGTCATCAAGAACCGTGTGCCATAAGCCGCTCGGTGCCTGCAGCTTCTTCAGAGCATGGACCTGGGCTTTGTAGGTATCGACGATGATCTGCTTGACACCGGGATTCAGGGTATTGTGGAACATTTCCAGATAATCAAGAATACCCAACGTGAACCAGCTGTTGCCGCGGCACCAGAAGATTCCTCCGAAATTGTTGTTCTCCTTAAAGGTCCAACCATGGTAGAAGAGACCTGTCTTCTTCTCATAGAGATACTTGATGTGCATCAGTACCTGATGGATGCTCTCATCGACCCAGTCCTGCCTCTCATACTGTTGGCCCATATAATTGAGGAACAGAACTGTCATAAACAGCGTGTCGATCCACATCTCGTTTTCGTTCAGGCGCACACCCATCCGATCGCCGTTCGCGCTGGTCACATGCTGGAATCCGCCTTCCTTCGTCCTGGGAATGCAGGTCATCAGCCAGTCCGCCCAATCCAGGCAGAGAGCTTCGAATTTCGGATCCGGATGGATTTTCTGAAGCTCCGCCAGTGTGAGAAGCGGCGTTGTCGTATTGATATTTCTGGACGGGAGGCCTTCTCTTATGTTCGTCTCGAACCATTCCACAAGGAAATCAAGATATTTCTCATTGCGGTCGATCTTCATGATATTGAGAAGCCCGTACAGTCCTACGCCTTGTGGCCAGTCCCACTCGCGGATACCGAAATCGCGCTTGAAAAATCCGATTTTCTCTCCGGATTGTGCAAGCTCAGCCTCATTTTCCGGGCCGTCCAGGTGCAGAAGTTTATCGATTACAAGATCCATTTTCTCACGAAGACGTGTTTCGTTAATTCCGTTCATTATTCTTTCCTTTTCTTTCTCTAATCAAGCGAGACCGAGCACTGTCGGAAGCCACAGGCTGAGCTCCGGAACAAAGGTTACCAACAAAAGCGCGACCAGAATTGCTGCAAAATACGGGATCAGGTTCCTTATGACATCTTCAATCTTAAGACCCGCCACCGAGCAGCCGACAAAGAGGACTGAGCCAACCGGCGGCGTGATCGTGCCGATGGCAAGGTTCATGATCATCATTATACCAAATTGGATATCGCTCATGCCCACACTCTGGGCGACCGGCAGGAAGATTGGTGTGAAGATCAGCAGAGCCGGTGCCATATCCATGAACGTGCCGACGATCAGGAGGATCACATTGATGATCAGCAGAATAACGATCCTGTTGGAGGAAATGCCCATCAGTACGCTGCTGATTGCCTGCGGAAGTCCTGTGAAGGAGAGCACGAAGGAAAGAACAGAGGATGCGCCAATGATCAGCATAATGATTGTTGTCGTCACGCCGGCATTCACAAGGACAGTGGGAATATCGGATAATTTGATGCTGCGATACACAAAGACGGCGAGGATAAACGCGTAGATGACCGCAACGCCGGAGGCTTCCGTCGGTGTGAAATAGCCGGAAAGGATACCGCCGATGATAATGACGATAAGAAGGAGCGACGGGATCGCTTCGAGAATCGTGCGGATCACTTCACCGAAGCTCAGCTTCTTTTCACGCTTCACAATATAGCCGTGCCTTGTCGCGTAGATAAATGCAACCAGTCCGCAGATAACTGCCCAAAGCAGCCCCGGGATCCAGCCCGCCATGAGAAGAGCCGCTACCGATGTGCCTCCGGCCGCAGCGGAGTAGACGATCGGCGCATTAGTAGGCGGAATCAGCTGACCGACCGGTGCCGTGGCGATATTGGTCGCCGCACCAAAACCGTCATCGTAGCCGTGTTCTTTCTCCATGGGCAGCATGACGCCGCCGATGGCTGTCGCTGCAGCCAGGCCCGAACCGGAGAGGGAACCGAACATGGCGTTGCCGGCGATATTGGTCAATGCAAGCGATCCCGGGACCCTGCCGAGGATCAGCATCGCCAGATCGATGATCTTCTTCGCGATGCCGCCGCTGGACATCAGCTGGCCGGCCAGGATGAAGAACGGAACCGCCAGGAGGGAGAAGGAGTCAATGCCTGTTACGAGTTTCTGTGCGGATATGAACATACCAAACTGTGGGGTGAGGAACATGATAATCGTCACCAGCGCACTCAAGATGATGGAAAATGATACCGGCACTTTATTGACCAGCGTGATCACAAATACGACCACAAGAACCAGTGCCGCTGCCTGTAATGTTGTCATTGCTCTTCCCCCTTTTACTTATTTCGATATTCCCTGATCAGTCCGACCAGGCGCGGAATTGTATAGATAATGAGCAGGATGCCGCAGACCGGCACTCCGAGATAGTAGAACTGCATCGGCATGCCCAGAGCCGGTGATGTCTGCCCCAGCGCATTCCCGGTGACCATGGTTCCGCCTCCGATCATGACGAACGCTGCAATGAAGAGAACCAACACTTCGATCAGGATCTGATTCACGATTTTTGCCTTCGGACTGTACGTGTCTGCGACAAATTCAATCGCGATGTGTTTATTTTTGCTGTAGGCGTACGGCACACCCAGCATTGTAAGCCAGATCAGCGCATAGCGAAGGAATTCCTCTGTCCAGCTGGCCGCATTGTTCAGGACGAATCTTGTAAAAATTTGCCAGAAGTTGCCGCAGACCATTGCGACGATCAGTACGACCATGACCACCTCAATGACTTTGTTAAGAATATTGATTAATTTTGTCATGATGTCCTCCTTATCACTGTGCATTCGCATACTTCTGGATATCTTCGTAAAGGCTGCGATAATTGTCACCCTTACTCATATATTTCTCGGCTATTGCGCTCACGGACTCAATCAGCGTCGTCTTATCGATATCCCGGTAAATAGTCACTCCGTGCTCCTGTGCCTCCTCGATGGCTGCTTCCATCATGCCGTTGTAGAGCGTTTTGAAGTTATCATTTGTTTTTGCAAGGCATTCTTTCAGGTACTCCTGCTGCTCAGCACTCATCGATTCCCAGAAATCTGTGCTGATGATGTAGATATCGGGAGAATACTGGTGCTCCGTGTAGGTGTACGCTTTTACAAGGTCTTCATGACCGTTGACGGTCAGCGCAAGCTCTGTATTCTCCGCACCGTCGACGACACCCTGCTGCAGAGCGGTGTAAGTCTCGGACGAGGACATCGGGACCGGTGAGCCGCCCATGGCAGTAATCATATCCATGGATGTGGCGCTCGGCATGGATCGAATCTTGAGTCCTTTCAGTTTGGACGGATCATCCACGCAGATGTCATCCACCGTATAGAAATTTCTTGAACCGTTTGCATAATACCCGATCGCGATAAACCCCTGGTCGGCAGTGGATTCAAAGAGTTTCTGAACCTCCTCGCTCTGCTCCATCGCCTCGTAATAGTGCTCCTGCCCGACGAACAGGTACGGTACCGCAAAAATCGAATAGCGGTCATCGAACTGGCTCAGTGTCTGAGAACCGACCTTGGCCATATCCAGAATGCCTGCCTGCACCATCTCGATCTCTTCATTTTCAGAGCCGAGAATGCCGCTGGGATAAATCTGCACCGAGAGATCCTTGGATGGATCCTCCGCGACAAATTCAGAAAATTTTGCGATCGTATCCGCGATCTCCGTTCCGTCCTGCTGATTATGGGCCAGCCGGATCGTTCTGCCGGCTGTGGCGTTCGCGTTCTTTACAGACACAAATGTCCCGATCACCGCAATCACGCCCAACGCCATAAGGCCAGCGCCGATCTTTTTAAAAATACTCATACTTTTTATCCTCCATACATTGAATCTTGTCGTGCTGCCCCATCTGAAGCACCTTCCCGTTTGCCGGCTATGGAAAGAGCCGCTTCCCTACGAAAGCATCCTACGCTGTCTGAAAATGAGGTTTCCGAACTTCTTCAAGCAAATAAATCATAGCATGGCGGCTATTTTATTTATTTTTTCCGATTGTGGTATTTATGGTTTTTTCAACATAAATTGCTGTATAATAAAACCGAATATAATCATCCTTTTGACGTGAACGAATATGTTGAAAATGAAGAAAGGAGCCGCCCAATGCCTGAAGTATATGCCCTCGATCCTCTTGACCCGAATAAAAGGATCGCCTTCCACGCGACCGCCAACGGCATTGCCATGGAGCACGTGATCCGCACCGGACAGCACAATATGCGTGTAAAACACTTTCATCCGGAATATGAGATTTTTTATATTCTGGAGGGCACCCGGCAGTTCTTCTTCGGCAATCGCTATTTCACGGCTTCCAAAGGGGATCTCATCATCATAGACTCCAATATGATCCATATGACAAAATCCGACGAATCCGATGAGGGGCATAACCGGATCATCCTCTACATCACGCCGGAAGCCCTTGAGCGGCTGGATACCGCCTATCTCCAGATGAATCTGAAGCGATTTCTTCACGAGCACTACGGCATCTACCACCTGACGAAGCATCAGCACGAGCAGTTCATGGATCTTTATTATCTCTTCAAAAGCGAGGCCCGCTCCTGCCGCAAATACTACGTCCGCTCAATCGAGCTCGGGGTCGCGCAGTACCTTCTGCATCTGCACCGGGATCTGGAAAAGATTCCCGCTTCCGCAGTTTTCTACGAGACGGACGAGCGCTTCGAGCACGTCTATGCGATTGCAGACTACCTCTCCACCCATCTCGACGAGGACATCTCTCTCGATTCGCTGTCCAGCCGTTTTTACCTGAGCCCCTACTATATATGCCGGGTCTTCAAGAAGGTCACCGGCTATAACATAAAGGAATTTGTGAATATTCACCGAATCAACTGGGCGAAATACCTCCTGGAGACGACCGACAGGAGCATCGCCCTGATTGCCGAGACGGTCGGCTACAAGAGCACTACACATTTTGAGCGGATCTTCAAGGATTACATGAACATGTCGCCCCTGAAGTACCGCAAGACACAGAACCTGTATGTTTCCTCCATCATGCCCGACGTGAAGGAGCCTTCTACGGAAATAGAAACAGAGTTGTCGCAATAAGTGATTGCGACAACTCTGCCCTTTTTCATCCGGTCAGCGAAATCCTCTCAGATTCCGTTTACGCCGGCCGTATTTTTTCTCTCAGTCCTGATGAACCTCCGCCCCCATGTGGTGCAACAGCTCCTATGGACGTGGTACTCTGCTACTGCGGGAGACCCCGAAGCCCAGGACCTTGTCCTTCTCATAATCCAAAACATCTTCGGCTGACAAGTGTCTTCGCAGCCCTCCCGCGGCGTCTTCCGCTCTTCCGGCATAGCTGCACTCGAATTCTGCAAATGCCGCCGTCTCATGCGCAGCCTCCTTACCCCAGTCATGCCAGCCTTCCGGCCTTATGTGGGGACCAATGCTGCAGCGTATGAGCACGACCTGCGCGTACTCTCGCCAGGGTCTTCCGAGATAGCAGGATTCCGCCGGACAGTCACCTGTAAAGGTGCAGTCCGCAAACACATAACCATACTTCTGCCCTTCCGGTGTCGACGCAGCTGTAACATAGCTTCGAACCGGAGGGGCATCTTTGATTTGTGTACTCTCGGCATTCGCAAGCTTCATATTCCGAAGCACATCGTTCCGAAGCGCACTGTCCCCATACTCATCCCTCGAGACCAATATGCATTCCTCGAAATAGGCCGTCGCGCTCCCGTAAATGAAATCTATAGACCCTTCAATCGTACATTTCCTGTAATACTGCCGCCCGTTGATTCTCGGCGCATGCTCAAGCGGTCCGCGAAATCCTCCCGGCTCGACCTCTTTTGGAGGAAGCGGCCCCGTGAACAGAGTGTCCTGAAAGCCTTTCAAATGCACATTTTCGAAATACAGCCTGTCCCCATCGGCATACAGGGCGATCGCCTGCCCTGCAATGTGACCGGGGCCGGCTGTGTTTTCAATTGTCAGGTCACGGGCAGTGAAATCGTGCGTGTGGACGAAGACGGTCTGTGTGCGAAAGGTCCCGCGCTTCAGGCCATCCTCCAGTATTTCATAGCCGCCGAGATCTCCGGTGATAATTGTCTCATCGGGTCCGGCACCGATGAGCGCAACGTAAGGTTCCGTGATATCTAGATGTTCATGATAAATCCCGGGTGCAATGTGAATTTCCGCAGGCTCACATGCTGATTCTCCCGCAGGCTTACACGATGATTCTCCCGCAGACTCACATGCCGCGTCTCCCGCAGGCTCACACACTGCCGCATCGGCTGAGTCCCACGCCCAATCACCTGCCGCTCCGGCTGTACTCCCAGCCTCAATCACTGCCGAAGAGCTGCCGGCTTCTTCGCCCGCTCTTATCTCCTTAATAAAGGAAAGGGCTTCCCCGATCGTCGGAAAGCCCCCTTCTCCCACTTTTATGATCTTCACGGCTGCTTGCCAATGTAAGCCAGGATTCCGCCGTCGACATACAGGATATGTCCGTTCACGAAATCGGACGCATCTGATGCGAGGAATACTGCCGGTCCCATGAGGTCTTCCGGATCTCCCCAGCGGGCTGCCGGTGTCTTAGCGATGATGAAGCTGTCAAACGGATGTCTGGATCCGTCCGCCTGTCTCTCGCGGAGCGGTGCTGTCTGCGGTGTAGCGATGTAGCCGGGTCCGATGCCGTTGCACTGGATGTTGTACTCGCCGTACTCGGAAGCGATATTCTTGGTCAGCATCTTGAGACCGCCCTTGGCCGCTGCGTATGCGGAAAACGTCTCACGGCCGAGCTCGCTCATCATAGAGCAGATGTTAATGATCTTGCCCTTTTTCTTCTCCATCATATCCGGAAGGACTGCCTTGGATACGATGAATGCAGCGTTCAGGTCAATGTCAACGACCTGGCGGAACTCGTCGACGGTCATCTCATGCATCGGGATTCTCTTGATAATGCCGGCATTGTTCACAAGAATGTCAACAGAGCCGATTTCTTCCTTGATCTTTGCGACCATGGCAGTAACTTCATCCTCTTTTGTGACGTCGCAGATATAGCCGTGAGCATCGATGCCCTTTGCGGCGTAATCAGCCAGCGCGGCATCCATGTGGTGCTGGGAACGGCAGTTGAACGCGATCTTTGCGCCTGCAGCGGCGAGTGCTTCCGCGATAGCGAAGCCGATGCCATATGCACCGCCGGTAACAAGGGCTACGCGGCCTTCAAGTGAAAATGCTTTTTCGATATTCATGGTGTTTCTCCTAACATGTGTATTTGCAAATGTATGTCAGCTCCGGTGTTCTAACTTCACCAAAGTTTTTCTGAGATTCAGTTGCGAGTTCCTAAGCTTCAAATCCTTCGTCACTGAATCTCCGGTTTCGAGGTCTTAATCTTCATAATCTTCTTTACAGCGTCTTTTTACAGTGTCTTCAGATACTCCGCAATTTCCGGCACCTGGCAGTTCGGATAGAAAAGCTCCGCGAACTTCTCGCCGGAGATCGTCTCCCTGAGGAAATCCTGATCGATCTCTTTCAGGATCGTCAGCATATCTTTGTGTGTAATTGCCTTTACAGAATCAAGAATCTTCTTGTTGGCCTGCTCCGGTACAACTCTTTCGGGCGGATAGCCGCCGCCGAACTCTGTGCCAAGGAGCTTCTCGAACATCCATGTGAGAGTGAGCTCGCCGCCCCAGCCGAATTTCTTGGCACATGGAAGCGCGATCGCATTACCGTCATTGATGCGCGCGAACATATAGGCATCCTCGATGTCTGCGATATGGCCGCAGAGCACGTTCGGATAAATGTTGCTTGCGAGCATAGCGCCTTCGCCTGTGCCGCAGCCGGTCACTA
>JAFRCB010000039.1 GCA_017404585.1 Lachnospiraceae bacterium | reverse complement strand
GCCTCCAATTTCGCGCACCCGATGAACGAGGGTGAAGATCCTTACCGTGAGCAGCAGCTCCTGCTTGACCGGACGATGAGCGCCTCCGCAAGGTAGAGTAGAATACATCGAAATATCCGATACATATGAATCATATGAGAACCCCGGCCGATCAGGCCGGGGTTCGTGCTTGCGATGAGGCTGTTTTTCATGCTCGCAGTATTAACTTATCTCCAGCAAGTGACATCCGGGTCATTGATACCGATGTTTTCAGCGTGGAATTCAGGATTCTTTCCTGACGCTCTCTGCTTCTCATAATCCTTAAGAGCATCGATCGCGAAATGACCGAGGATCACACAGGCAGGAAGGTTGATGATGGTCATGCCGCCCATGGTGATATCGGCGATGGCCCATACGGCTTCCATCTTGAGCAGTGCGCCGACAAAAATGACAACGACGCAGCCTGCATAAAATATTTTCATGAATCCTGCGCTCGGCATGTTTTTATGATTGAGGAATGCAAGAGCATTGTCGCAATAATACAGGTTGCCGAGAAGCGTTGTGAATGCGAAGAGGACCATGGCCACAGTGATAAAAATCGGACCTATGCCTCCGAACACAGAGGAAATCGCGTTCTGAACATATGGGGCGCCTGCCACTTCCGATGTGTGTGCGACACCTGTGCTGAGGCACATGAGAGCTGTAGCCGTGCACAGAAGCATTGTGTCAATGTAGACGGAGATGGTCTGTACCAGCCCCTGTTTGGACGGATGAGAGACGTCTGCTGCCGCGGAGGCGTTCGGAGCTGAACCGACGCCCGCCTCATTGGAGAAAAGTCCTCTCTTGATACCCAGGACCATACATGAGCCTGAGATTCCGCCGAAGATAGCCTTGAAATTGAAGGCATCCGTCAGTATCTCACCGAACATGGCCGGAATATGTGTGATATTAAGAAGCAGTACTATGAGAGAGACAATGACATAGAAAAGACCCATGACCGGAACGATGATCTCAGTGATATGGACAATTCTCTTTCCGCCGCCGAAAAGGCAGTAGCCGGTGAGTGCTGCCAGAATACCGCCGACGATTGCGGGTGTCATGCTGCTGTACCAGCTGTATGCCGCAAATGTAGACTGCAGATTATATGAGCACAGCAGATTAAATCCGAACGCGTATGTGAGAATCAGGAATATCGAGAAAAGGCAGGCAGGAATGCGTGAGTGCATGGCTTTTTCAATATAATACGCAGGACCGCCGTAAAAGCCGCCGTTCTCATCGTGCTTCTTGAAGATCTGGGCGAGCGTGCTCTCCATATAAGCGGAGGCTGCGCCGATGATACACATTATCCACATCCAGAATACCGCACCGGGACCGCCGAGACAGATCGCGGTCGAGACGCCGACAATATTGCCGGTGCCGACACGGGAAGCCGTGGATACCATCAGGGCCTGGAATGAGGAAACACTCTTGCCGTCCTCATTCTTCGGAGGTTCCATGACGAGTCCGCATGCATGTTTAAAAAGACGAATCTGTACAAAATTCGTCCTGATCGTGAAATAGAGACCGGCAGCAGCCATTATGATGATCAGAATCGGTGCGTACATGATGTCGTCGATTTTGTTGAGAATGTCAGTTATTGTCATTTTAATCCCCTCTCTTTGGATTATGGCAATTGCTTCAGTCGGCGGTTTATAACACCGCCAACAGCAATAATTGTGTTACTGATATGATATACTAACATATGGAGGTTTTTTGTGTCAATTTGTTATCACTGTAAATCAGTAAAGTGTTTAATAACAACGGCAGTTTATGCGGGCTGTTCTTTTGATACAATTTCGGCGCAGACAACCGTCTTCGTGAGAAAAACATTGTCTGCGCCGAAATTTGGAATTATGTAACAGTCCGCACTATTTTTTGCTTTATTTCTTTCTTGCAGCACGGCGTCTCTGAAGTTCGGAAACGACGATTGCGCATGAGGAGTCACCGGTGATGTTGACGACGGTACGACCCATATCGAAGATACGGTCGACACCTGCGACCAGGGCGATACCTTCGACCGGCAGTCCGACAGACTGAAGGACCATTGCAAGCATGACCATACCTGCACCCGGGACACCAGCTGTTCCGATGGATGCAAGGGTCGCTGTGAGGACAATTGTGAGCGTCTGAGAGAATGTCATGTTGATACCGTAGCAGGACGCGATGAATACTGCGCATACGCCCTGATAGATCGCTGTTCCGTCCATGTTGATGGTGGCTCCGAGAGGAAGTACGAAGGATGTGACTTCCTTATCCGCGCCGAGCTTCTGAGCGCATTCAATGTTGAGCGGCAGAGTTCCTACTGAAGATGCGGATGAGAATGCGAATATGATGGCAGGCATCATTCCCTTAAAGAACTCAATAGGGCTCTTCTTGGCAAGTGTGGAAACTGTAAGTGAATAGACAACTACCGCATGTACAATGTAGCACAGGTAAGCGACCAGGAGGACCTTGGCAAGAGAGCCGAGAACAGCCGGTCCGTTCTCTGCTACTACCGGGCAGAGGAGGCAGAAGACACCGATCGGAGAAAGTTTGAGGATCATTTCCATAGCTTTCATGCAGATGTCATTTGCAACATTGACAAATGTGAATTCAAGCTCGTCGTTATTCTCTGAAATCAGGATCAGCGCGAAGCCGACGATCAGAGAAGCAACGATGATCTGCAGCATATTCGCGTCAACGAACGGAGCTACGAAGTTGGACGGGAATATGCCGACCAGCGTGTCCATGAAATTGACAGATGTAGCTGACGGCTCATAGGAAAGATCCGCAGTTGACAGGACCGGGAAGATGCCTTTCAGCATGTTTGCGAAGAAAAGGCCGATGGCTACCGCGAAAGCGGTCGTGCACATATAGTAGACAACCGTTGTGCCGCCGATGGCGCCGACCTTTCTGATGTCTTTCATGGATACGACACCTGCCATGATGGAGAAGAAAACAAGCGGGCAGACGACCCATTTGATCAGATTGAGAAAGATTGTACCGAACGGCTTAATATAACCGGTCGCAAATTGCGGTGTGCCTGTCAGAGCAATGCCGGCGATGATCGCCAGCACCAGCGCGATAAAAATCTGGGTGGACAGTGCCATTTTTTTCTTTTCTTTCATAATCTCCCTCCATTCTCTTTGATTGACCGTTTTGGCAAAATGGATATTTTCCAAGTGATTATATCATATTTTTTGGTAAATTCCACCTAAATATGTATAGATAGATCAAATATGTATAGATACTTTTATATATCGTTTTTTATATCTCAGTGTGAGATGACCCCCGCTTCTATAGGCGGTGGGCAACAAACCAGTCTCAGTGGCGGGTGTCAATCCCCCACTGAGATATACGCTCCGCGAGGATGCGCAGGGATTCGGTTTGGAAGATGTCAGCTAACGCTGACCCGAATCCCGCGCCAAGTCTCGCGAGCGAGACTTGAATTAAACGGGCAGCCGGTCACCTCGCTTTGGGTGAACAGCTGCCCGTTTATCTGATTACTTATTCATTTGAGTCTGAATACATGGATGGAGGGTTTATGATTGCGCCTGTACCGCTGTCATGGCTGCGGTATGAACAATATCTTCCACTGTGCATCCGCGGGAAAGGTCGTTGCACGGTCTGTTTAGACCCTGGAGAACAGCGAAGCAGTCCGCTTTTCCGATGCGCTGTGTGATCTTGTAGCCGATGTTTCCCGCCTGCAGATCAGGGAAAATAAGGACGTTGGCCCGTCCTGCGACCGGACTGCCCTTGGCTTTACTCGCTCCTATTTCCGGAACGAGCGCGGCATCGAACTGCATCTCACCGTCGAGAAGAAGGCCGGGAGCAAGCTCGTGGGCAATCTGAACGGCTTTTTGTACTTTTGATACGGACTCGTGCTTTGCGCTTCCCTTGGTTGAGAAAGAAAGCATAGCTACGCGGGGCTCCTCGAACCCGCAGAGTCTTTTTGCTGTGTCGGCTGCCGCTATTGCTATATAGGCAAGCTCCTCCGCTGTCGGACAGGGCATGACGACGCAGTCGGC
>JAFRCB010000357.1 GCA_017404585.1 Lachnospiraceae bacterium | reverse complement strand
TAGCTCGCAGGGAAGGATATACGTTTTTCGATGAAGATGATGTTTGCGCCGGTTTATGGAACTTCGTTGAAGCCTGTCTGAACTGTCACCTTTTTTTACTTCCCACTTAGTATAGCAAGTCGAAAGTAAAATTCAAGTATCACTCTCTTGTTCCGACCGTCATCGGGAGGGTGACCTCCACATATTCCCCTGCACCGAATCTCTGCACGGTCATGACGATCTCATCACCCGGCTGTTTTGTGACCAGCCTCTGACCAAAGACTGCCAGTGACGTAATATTCGTATCATCGATAGCCGTGATGACGTCTCCCGGCTGGATTCCCGCCTGCTGGGCAGGGGAATCATCGAATGCCTTCACGACGTACACACCTGTCGGCACTCCGGTCACTTCTGTCATGACGGTCGAGACATCCTGCCCTCTGATGCCGAGATAGCAGAGCTTCTCATTGTTTGAAAGTCTCTCCAGAAGATTCTTGATCGGGGAGATCGGAATGACCGCGATGCAGTCAGATCCCTTCTGGACATATTTCTGGGCTATGATTCCCAGGACCTGACCTTTCATGTTGATAAGAACTCCGCTGCCGGTCTCCGTTCCCGCGATGTCCGTATCGATCATTGTATACGCGCCGTCGGTCACGACCACTTTTCGAGACATTGCCGCGACACGCCCCACCTCAAATGCACGCTCTGTGCCGCACGGTGAGCCCACAGCAATCACCGTAGTACCGGTCGTTGTCCCGTACGATGTACCGAGCTGCGCTATACTGACTGCATGGAGAACACTGTCCGGAACAGCCTGCAGGGACACCTGCACGACGCACAGCCCGGTTACCGGGTCACGACTCACCAGGCTGCCCTCTATGGCAATATTGTTGACAAATGTGACCATGATCGTCGCAGCCTCAAACGCCGCGTCCTGTTCCGTCAGTATGAGAAGGTTCTGACCGTTATCTGCGATGATGATGCCGCTCCTTGATGTGACGGCTTCATCAATTCCGTCAGAATACGCTTCCGCCCCTTCATAGCCGGACACAGTGACCATAGAAGCCCTCACCTCATCGGCAACAGCCTTGACGGCACGGTTAAAGCGCTCGAGATCTTCTACCGCAAGCTCAGTCTTTTCTTCCTCAGTGAGTTCCTCCATAGGGGGCTGCTCCTCACCGGACGCATCTGACTCGGCCATATCCGATTCCGTGGTATCCTGTGATATGTCCTCGTAGTACTCCTCGTCATCCGGGATCGATACGGCACTGACTGCCTGACGCATCCGCATATTAAAAACAGCCGAGCATGTAAGACCGGCTATAAGGCCGAATACCAGAGCCGATACAACGAGTTTGAGCACATACATGCGCCTCTTTTTCGGATCGACCGGTACATCTTTCACCGTCTCTTTTATAAAGGAGTATTCTTCATCGGGGTTATCGTTGTCTTTTCTTTTTAAGTTCTCTTCCATTTTTTCGGACGATGCGGATCCTGTGATCCGTCTTGCCAAAAGGCAGGCTCAGACTATACACCAAGTTTTAGTTTATCATTTGAATATGAACAATTTATGAATGGGATGTAAAGGTAGACAAAGGAAACTCTTTTATACGGCGCAACTTTAGGGTAAAATAACAATATGAATGAGAAAGCATTACACACACTGGAATATGATAAAATTGTTACCTTGCTCGAGGAGCGGGCCACTTCCGCCCCCGGCAAGGCCCTCTGCCATGCGATCACGCCTCTGACGGACATTGAGAAAATAGAGACGCTGCAGGAGGAGACAGCCGCAGCCGTCGGGCGGATATTTGCAAAAGGCAGCATATCTTTCGGACACACCGTCGACGTGAACGCCTCTCTTCTGCGCCTCCAGCTCGGCAGCGCGCTGGGCATCCGTGAGTTGCTTCAGATCTGCAAGCTCCTGGAGAACGCGTCCCTCGTCCGCGCATACGGCAGGAAGGAGCGGGAGGACCAGCCCGATGATATCCTGACGATCCTTTTTAACGGTCTCGATCCCATTCCGTCCGTTACAAATGAGATCCGCCGCTGCATCGTCTCTGAAGACGAGGTCAGCGACAATGCGTCGAGCACACTGAGACAGATACGCAGAAATATCAAGTCAGCCGGAGAGCGCATTTACTCCGAGCTCAACAAGATCATCGCCCAGCACTCCAAGGATTACCTCCAGGACAGCATCATAACAACACGCGACGGCCGCTACTGTGTCCCGGTCAAGGTCGAGCACAAGGCCAACGTCGGCGGCATCGTCCACGATATGAGCTCTTCCGGCAGCACTCTGTTCATAGAGCCTGCGTCTGTCGTCAAGCTGAACAATGAGATCCGCGAGCTTGAACTGGCCGAGCAGAAGGAGATCGAGGTCATCCTCGCGAAGCTGTCCGATATGCTGGCAGAGTACGACGGAGCCATCAAGTACGACTACGAGATCATGAGATCGCTTGATTTCATCTTCGCGAGGGCAAGTCTTGCAATT
This sequence comes from Lachnospiraceae bacterium, assembly GCA_017404585.1. Classification (GTDB taxonomy): domain Bacteria; phylum Bacillota; class Clostridia; order Lachnospirales; family Lachnospiraceae; genus Chordicoccus. The sequence continues at coordinate 11,975 of JAFRCB010000357.1, read as the reverse complement.
GAGCAGAATGCTTCCAAGCCTCTTGTCAACAGCGAGGGGATCATTGAGATTAAAAAGGCCCGCCATCCGCTGATTGATAAGAAAAAAGTCGTACCGATCGATATCCGTATAGGAGAGCAGTTCGACCTGCTTGTCATCACAGGTCCCAATACCGGCGGTAAGACCGTAACACTTAAGACGACCGGTCTTCTCACCCTGATGGCCCTGTCAGGCCTCCATATTCCGGCGGCGGACAGGAGCCGCATTGCGCTGTTTAATGAAGTCTACGCCGATATCGGAGATGAGCAGAGCATAGAGCAGAGCCTCTCAACTTTCTCGTCCCACATGACGAATGTCGTTGATTTCCTGTCCAGAGCGGATGAGGGATCTCTGGTCCTGTTCGACGAACTCGGCGCCGGTACCGACCCGACGGAAGGAGCGGCTCTTGCCGTAGCTATCCTTGACAGCCTGCACAAGAGGGGGATACGAACAATCGCAACGACCCATTATGCCGAGATCAAGGTCTATGCGCTGCGGACTCCCGGTGTCGAGAATGCTTCGTGCGAATTCGATGTCGCGACACTCTCCCCGACCTACCGTCTTCTCATCGGAGTACCGGGCAAGAGCAACGCATTTGCAATATCCAGAAAGCTCGGCATGTCAGAGGACATCATCGAGGACGCAAAATCCCTGCTCTCCGATCAGGCAGAGTCGTTCGAGGACGTCATCTCCGATCTGGAATCCAAACGGGCAGGACTTGAAAAGGAAAAAGAAGATGCCGAGAGAATGCGCCGGGATATCGAAGCCCTGAAAAAGGACCTCGAATATCAGAAAGCCCACCTCACGGAGCAGAAGCAGAAGCTGATTGCCCAGTCTCAGGTCGAAGCCAGAAAGATCCTTCAGGATGCGAAAGATTACGCGGACCGCACGATCAGCTATTTCGCAAAACACGGCGGTATTGCCTCCGGCAAGGATATGGAAAAAGAGCGTCAGGCTCTTCGCGCAAAAATAAACGATTTAAACGGCAGTCTCACGGACATCGATGATCAGAAGTCCAAATCCGGCACGCTGACGGCCAAAGACATCAAGGTCGGTGACGCAGTGAAAGTCATCAGCCTGAATCTTAAGGGAACCGTCAATTCACTACCGGATTCAAAGGGCAATCTGTTCGTTATGCTTGGCATCATGAGGACAAAAGTAAAACTTACGGATCTCGAAAAAATCGATGAAGTCGAGATCACCGCGCCGGGCGTCAAAAAGAGCTCGACCGGTAAGCTCAGAATGGAGAAGTCATCGACAGCCACGACTGAGATCAATCTGCTCGGGATGACTGTCGACGAAGCCTGCATGGAACTTGAAAAATTCATCGATAATGCTTACATGGCGCATCTGCCGTCAGTGCGGATCGTCCACGGCAAAGGCACGGGCGCGCTCAGAAAGGGAGTGCAGCAGTACTTGAAACGCAACAAACATATCAAGACTTTCCGCCTCGGTGAATACGGTGAGGGCGATGCGGGTGTCACAATCGCAGAACTCAAGTAAGAGAGAAGGTTTTCTTATGGCTGAAAGACAAAAAGTTTTAATTGTCGATGATGATTCTAATATCGCAGAAATTATCTCACTGTATCTGATCAAAGAAATGTTCGAGACAAAGGTCGCTGAGGACGGCTATGAAGCTCTGGATCTCTTCGTGAGCTTTGAGCCGGATCTGGTCATTCTTGACCTTATGCTTCCGGGTAAAGACGGATATGAAGTGTGCAGAGAGATACGGAAACAAAAAGATACGCCGATCATCATGCTCTCCGCAAAAGGAGAGACCTTTGACAAAGTGCTCGGCCTCGAGCTGGGAGCAGATGATTATATGATAAAGCCCTTCGACACGAAGGAGCTCGTAGCACGGGTCAAGGCTGTACTTCGCCGCTACCGAAAGGCAGCACCTGCCCCGGAGAAACCGAAACCGAAGATCAAGGTCGTAGAATACCCTAATCTGACGATCAATCAGACCAACTATTCAGTCACCTACAACGGACGGGAGCTTGTCATGCCTCCCAAGGAACTGGAGCTCCTCTACTTCCTGGCATCACAGCCGAATCAGGTCTTCACTCGCGAACAGCTGTTGGACCACATCTGGGGCTATGAATATATCGGCGACACAAGGACCGTGGACGTCCATATCAAGCGTCTGAGGGAAAAGATCAGCGATCATGAGAACTGGGCGATCCGAACAGTGTGGGGAATCGGTTATAAGTTCGAAGTAAAATGAACGCGGATCCTTCGGAGAATATTTCATGAGAAGAACGCTTTACTGGAAATTTATATTTGCTTACCTGATCCTGGCTATCCTCTCCCTGCTCGTCGTGACTACACTCGGCAGACAGTTAGTGTTAAACAATCGCGTAAAGGCAGAAGCCGACACTTTGTACGCGGAGGCATCCCGCATTGCCGATGGCCATGGGGTGAGATATTTTGTCGAATCAGCGAATCTCAGAGACAGTTATGAAAATTTACGGGTAATTGCCGACGCGGACGAGACCGTGATCAGGGTAATCGCAACGGACGGTACGGAAATCATAAACACGGACATTCCCTTCGACCCGAAGAAGTCTCACGTCATTGAATCATTCAATTACGCAGCCTTCGGTCCCGGAATATATGAAATAGGCACATTTTACGATGAATATCAGGATGATTGCCTGAGCGTGATCTGCCCGGTGACGAGCGGTGTCCGTGTAAGAGGCTACATAGCGATTACCGAAGATATGACAGTGATCCGGGATGAAGTCTTTTCGACCGTCAGGATCATGATGATCATTGCAGCCGTGAACTTCGGTCTCTCATTTCTCATCCTGCTTTTCTTTGCGCTCACGACATACCGACCGATGCTGCAGATCATGGACGGAGCGAAGGAATTTGCATCCGGCAACCTGCGGCATAAAATTGAAGTCACGAGCCACGATGAAATGGGATACCTCGCAGACACGCTGAATCTCATGGCAGGCGAACTCAGAAAGAACAATGACTATCAGAAGAACTTCATCTCCAATGTCAGCCATGATTTCCGCTCCCCGCTGACCTCGATCAAAGGTTTTTCAGAGGCCATGCTGGACGGTACGATTCCGGCGGAGATGCATGACAGATACCTTGGGATCATCGTTCAGGAGACAGAGAGGCTGAATAAGCTGACCAACACGATCCTTGAACTCAACAGCATGGACAGGGACAGAACGTCCCTCAACATGTCGCGCTTCGACATCAATGCAATGCTAAAGAGTACGGCAGCCGTGTTCGAGGGCAGCTGCAGAAAGAAAAAAATCAGCATCAATCTGGTGCTGACCGGAACCGAGCTCTTTGTCAGAGGAGACAGAGAAAAAATCGAGCAGGTCATCTATAACCTGCTCGATAACGCAATCAAATTCAGCGACAGAAATTCTGAAGTCAAAGTAGAGACGACCATCCAGAGGGGCAAATGTGCAGTCTCCGTCAAAGACGAGGGCTGCGGCATAGCACGCGACGACCTTACCAAGATCTGGGACCGCTTCTATAAGAGCGATTCATCCCGTGGCAGGGACCGCCAGGGAACAGGTCTCGGGCTCTCTATCGTCAAGGAGATCATCAGCGCACATGGTCAGACAATCTCCGTCGTCAGCACGGAGAACGTTGGGACCGAATTCATATTTACACTCGAGATGGCATGATAAAAACATTGTTTTAAACAACAGTTCAGACAGGCATATTCCGTTTTTCGATGAAGATGATGCTGACACCGAATTCAGGAACTACGTAATAGCCTGTCTGAACTGTTTCACTTTATTCAATTCTTCCGGCTGCGGCCGGTCCAGATAGCGGACGCTCTCCCCGTTTATCACGGTTCTCGCGATACCCGGTCTCAGCTCCCCGATCTCATCGCAGGTGAGACCTGCACTTTGAGAAGCCTTCATGAGTTCGCCGCCATGGCCGGTAACAGCAAGATACGCGCCATCCGACAGCGCATAATAAGGATTGAGATCGAACCTCTCCAGGATTTCGACCGTCTCCTGCCTGATCGGTATATCTCTGAGACGTATTTCAAGCCCCGTACTCAACTCTTCCGCCATGCGCCAGAGGGCTGACAGTATACCCTGCCCTCCGATTTCCTCTGCGTATGTACATTTCTCCGCAAGGAATGCCGGAAACTCTCCGACGAGTGAGAGATCGCACTTTACCGCCTCCTCAGCGCGTTTCACGAAGAGATACGGAAAGTACGATTCAAGTTCCTCTCTCCTGTTATTAAGTATCCATTCCGCCGCTCCCAGCGCAATCGTATTTACGACGTATATTTTTTCGCTCATATGCGTCAATACCCGCACTCCGCCAGGGCTTTCTCTACCTTTTCTATCTTCTGCGTGTAAGCCGCTGAGGCCACCTTGTCTCTGGCCTGCTCATCAGAAGATTTAAGACCGACCACATATGTGCAGGGCTGCATGGGATAGTAGCTGGTATTTACTGTCTCCGAGTAGGTCTCTCCGTCCTGGGTCACAGTTTTGATCAGCTCAGCATCAATCCCTTCCGAGCCTCCCGAAACACAGTCGAAGTAGCCGAGATATTTCTCATCGCTCGTATTAATAACGACTTCCACTTTTTCAGTATGGGTAACTTTAGACTCGTAAGTCACTTCTCTGTCCTTTGGTCTGTACTCAGCGCCGTAGATGACAAAGCGCAGATCTCCGTCATCCGCCTCCCCATAAATATAAATAGGCACATCGAGATTATTGGTGAACTGAAGATCTTTTCCCCCGTCCTCGGATATAGCGGCATCCTTGGACTTTTCTATGTAACTTACCATCATAGAATGGTTATGTCTCTCATCGACCTGAAGCTCAGCATCAAGAAGGGCCAGATAAAGTGTCGTCGCGACCTGACAGATGCCGCCGCCGTAAGTATCGACAAGTGAACCCTCTGCGATTGACGGTGCAAGCGCATAGCCGTTCTCTGCAGTAAAGGGGACTACATGGTCAAGCAGGGAGAACGAATCTCCGGGCATGATGATCGTGCCGGATATAAGGCTTACGCCGTTCTCGATATTCTTGCTGCGCGCGTTTGAGCTGCCGCCGTAGTCTGTCCAGCCTCTTCCGAGGACGTCCTTGACCTTGTCCAGAGAATCTGCCGGGACCCTCGGCTTAAGGGTCTTCGAAGACAGCGTGATTTCCGGATCTCCGTTCTGCCAGCCGGAATTCAGATAGACGTTCAGCTGGCTGTAGGAGCTGTCCTGATCGACTTCGATACCGTTCGAACCGGGAGTGACCGTGAGAGACCCGTCCGAATTGACAGATATTTTGCTGCTCACCGGACTTTTATACACCTCGTCGGCAATCTCCTCGATAAAGTATCTTACAGTGTCCGTATCATAGGATTTTTCGAGGAGGTATGTTCTCCCCTCCTCGGCCGTATCTTTTCTAATCTTGTATCTTTCTATAATATTGCCGCTCTGACCGAGCTCCAGTGCTTCCTCGGCCACATGCGTATTGGTCCAGTGGAATCCGAGATCAGACATAGCGATCTCGCGGGTATAATCTTCCCCCACATGGATCTTCAGCTTTGAGGCAGCCATCTCATTTATGTGCTCCTCGACCGCTGCCTGGGCCTCTGCCCCTGTCATGCCCGATACATCGACCGAGCCGATCGTCACGCCGTTTAAGATCGTGCGTTCCTTCGACTTTCCGCTGTCCTCGGATGCAGCCGAAATGCTGCTCTCATCATCCGGGACAACAGACGCTGCAGAACTCTCTGCAGCGCTGTCAAAATCAGATGCCATCGCGGGCATGACCAGACTGAGGATCATAGTCAGAGCCAGAATAACGGCAATTATCGCAACGACTATTCGCTGCCATTTTCTGTTCATCATATAGTTGTCTCCATCCGCTGATTATTCGAGCGGATACTTGTCAGTAAGTTCTTTTACAATGGCCTTCGCACTGTCGATATTGGCTTCACTCTCCGCGACCATTGCGATTGCCTCAGCGACGCGGTCCATGTCCTGAGTGTTAAAGCCGCGGGTAGTGCATGCAGGTGTGCCGAGACGAACACCGCTGGTAACGAACGGGGATCTCGGGTCACGCGGAACTGTATTCTTATTGGCAGTAATATGGGCCATATCGAGACGGGCTTCAAGCTCTTTACCTGTAAGCTCGGTCCCCCGAAGATCGACCAGCATAAGGTGATTGTCCGTGCCTCCGCTCACAAGCTTGATGCCGCGGTCCATGAGTCCCTTGGCAAGAGCCTGCGCGTTGTCAATAACTCTGCCTGCATATTCCTTGTATTCAGGCTGCAGGTCTTCCTTCAGCATGACTGCCTTCGACGCGATCGAGTGCATCTGGGGGCCGCCCTGTGTGCCCGGGAAGATGCACTTGTTCAGCTTGTGTGTCTTTGCAAATTCAGCGTCGGACAGAATCATTCCTCCGCGCGGTCCGCGCAGAGTCTTGTGCGTCGTCGTTGTAATGACATGGGCGTAAGGTACCGGGCTCGGATGATATCCGGTCGCAACGAGTCCCGCAATATGAGCCATGTCCACCATGAGGTAGGCACCGACCATATCCGCTATATCACGCATTCTCTTGAAATCGATTGTTCTGCAGTAGGCAGACGCGCCTGCTATGATCATCTTCGGACGGCAGGATCTGGCAATGCGCTCACATTCGTCATAATCAATGAAGCCGTTTTCATCGACACCGTAGGGTACGGCGTTGAAATAGTCGCCGGATACATTGGCTGCCGATCCGTGGGAGAGATGTCCTCCCTCGTCCAGCTTCATTCCCATAAATGTATCACCCGGCTGAAGCAGCGCATAGAAGACAGCAAAATTGGCCTGCGCGCCGGAATGCGGCTGAACGTTGGCATATGTGCAGCCGAAAAGCTTCTTCGCGCGGCTGATTGCCAGTTCTTCGATCTCATCGACGACATCGCATCCGCCATAGTAGCGGTGAAGAGGATAGCCTTCAGCGTATTTATTGGTCAGTACAGAGCCGAGCGCTGACATAACAGCTTTGCTCGCCCAGTTCTCAGACGCGATAAGTTCAATATGTGAATTCTGCCGCTCAAATTCTTTCTGGATAAGATCGGCAATTTTGGGATCAACTTTTTTTATATCTTCGAGTGTATACACTTTTATTCCTCCTGTAATTCGGGCTTTGAACTATATTCGTAACAACTTTATTATACATGAGATCAGATGAAATGCCAAATCAAACAGACCTTATGCGGAAAGCTTTGGAGAAATGCAGATACATCATCCGTTTTGCTTTGTATTTTTGGACATATTTGCAAATTTTGTGTACTCCGGAAGCCACACCAGCTTCACGGTCCCGATCGGACCGTTTCTCTGCTTACCGATAATGATCTCGGCAATTCCTTTTTCCTCTGTATCTTTATTGTAGTAATCATCGCGGTAAATGAACATGACCATGTCGGCATCCTGCTCGATTGCGCCTGACTCGCGAAGGTCCGACATCATCGGTCTGTGGTCCTCACGCTGCTCAACGGCACGGTTGAGCTGGGACAGTGCGACGATCGGAATATTCAACTCACGGGCCAGGGACTTCAGTGCGCGGGAAATGTCCGAAATTTCCTGCTGACGATTGTCATTCCTGCCGCCGTTGCCGGCCATCAGCTGGAGATAGTCGATAAATATGATCTTAATATCGTGATCCAGCTTATACTTGCGGGCCCTGGAACGGAACTCCTGCAGATTGATGCCGGGAGTGTCATCGATGACCAGCTGCGAATTGCTGATAATGCCGGCACCCTCCACAAGTTTTGCCCACTCGTCATCCTTGAGCTTACCGGTCCTGAGAGACTGGGCATTGACACGGGATTCGAGCGCAAAGAGACGGTTCATCAGCTGGTCCCGGCTCATCTCAAGAGAGAACAGAGCACACGGAATATTCTTTCGAAAAGCCATGTACTCGGCAATATTGAGCACGAAAGCTGTTTTTCCCATGGACGGTCTTGCAGCGATCAGAATAAAATCAGACGGCTGAAAACCGGATGTCTTGTAATCCAGATCCAGAAATCCCGTCGGCAGACCGGTCACGGAACTCTTTAACCTTGACGCATTCTCGATCTTCTCGAGTGTCTGCATGACTATATCCCTGATCGGTGTGTACTCACTGGAAGACTTCTGCTGAAGTACATTAAAGACGTTCTTCTCCGTCTTCTCAAGTATAGCGCTGACCTCCTCATGGCCGAGGAAGCAGTCATTTTCAATATCCTGGGCGACGCGGATCAGGCGGCGCAGCGTCGCCTTCTCTGCCACAATATTGGCATAATGCCGGATATTGGCGGATGTCGGCACGGATGTGATGATCTCACCGATAAAAGACATGTCGACAAGTTCCGGCGGCACATCCTTCTCCCTGAGTGCATTCTGAAGCGTGATGACATCGACAGGTTTGTCCTTCTCGGACAGTTCTTTCATAGCCTCGAAAATAATACCGTACTGCTGTTCATAAAAATCCTCTTTCGTGAGGATCTCAAGCGCAGTCAGTACGGCTTCCCGATCCATAAGCATGGAGCCTATGACCGATTTCTCCGCCTCAAGCGAATGAGGCGGAATGCGTTTAATGAGAGCTTCTTCCATCGGATCTCCCTTATCGTAACCGTTCAGATTTCCTTAACAATGACTTTCAGATTGGCTGTGACCTTGGGATGGACCTTTACGGGGACCTGTGTCTCACCGAGCTCGCGGAGCGGGTTCGCAAGCACCATCTTTTTCTTATCGATTTCGATGCCGAGCTGCTTTTTGGCTGCATCGGCGATCTCCTTCGTGGAGACAGAGCCGAACGTCTTTCCGCCGGCGCCGACCTTGATGCCTACGGTGACAGACTTTGTCTCGAGGTCTTTAGCGAATTCCTGCGCACGTTTCAGTTCTTCCGCCGCATTCTTCTCGACAATGTTTCTCTTCTGCTCAAGCTTCTTCATATGACCGGCTGTCGCCTCGATGCCGAGTTTCTTGGGGAACAGCATATTCCTTGCATAGCCGTCGGAAACCTTGACAACTTCCCCCTTCTTTCCGAGGGATTTTACGTCTTCCAATAGTATAACTTTCATCAGATATCTCCTTCTTTCCGCATCTCGCTGATCGTACTCTTAAGGAGCGATACCGCCTCGGATACACTTGTATCCTGAAGCTGGGCTCCCGCTATGTTCAGGTGTCCGCCGCCTCCGAGGCGCTCCATGATGAGCTGTACATTGACCTCGTCGATCGCGCGGGCACTGATATATACCTGGTTATTGTAGAATGTGAGGACAAATGAAGCCTTCACGCCGACAACGGACAGAAGCTCGTTGGCTGTCTGAGCGCATACAACTGTCGGGCTCTTAAGACCGCTGCTGGGACATATGGAGATCGCGTAGCACTGCTCATAGATCTCCGCTCCGGCAATTGCCGTCGATTTGGCCCGGACATCTTCCATTGTGTCTCTGAGCATCTTTCTGATACGGGTGACGTCTGCTCCGTTCCTTCTCAGGTAGGCTGCCGCCTCAAAGGTCCTGACGCCGGTCCTTGTGAGGAAGTTGCTCGTGTCGACCATAATACCGCCGTACATGGCATCAGCCTCGATCGGCCGGATCTTGAGCGCTTCGTCAAAGTACTGAACAATCTCCGCTACCATCTCGCTCGCGCTGGAAGCGTAGGGTTCTATATAGGACAGGACCGCATTCTGGATCATCTCCTTGCCCTGGCGATGATGGTCCAGAACGACGATCGCATTTGTGCGGCGGAGCAGATCCTCGCATTCGGTATAGCTCGGCTTGTTGGTGTCGACAACGACAAGGACCGCCGCGGAATTTACCATCTCGATGGCGTCGCGGGAGCTGATGAACATCTCCTCACCATAGACAGGACTGTCCTTAAAGGTGTCGACCATCATGGATATTGCATCGGGAGGCTTGTCCATGACGATATATGCCGGCTTATTGAGACTCTTGGCACAGGCATATATACCGACCGCGGCTCCGAGAACATCCATATCCGGTATATGATGGCCCATGATAAAGACCGACGACTTGGCGGTAATGATTTCCTTGAGCGCGTGAGCTTTTACTCTGGCTTTGACGCGGGTATACTTCTCTACCGACTCTGTCTTGCCGCCGAAGTATCGAGTATTATATCCTTCTTTGACAACGACCTGATCGCCGCCTCTGCCGAGGGCGATATCGATCGCGCTTCTGGCCTGCTCTGCATTCTGAATATAGTAATGGGACCCGTAACTGATGCCCATAGAGATCGTCAGTGCAAGTTCATTGCCGACATTGACTGTCTTGACGTCCTCCAGCAATGAGAACTTGCCGGCCTCCAGCGCGTCCAGTGAACTTTTTCGAATAAGGAAAAAGTATTTATCCTTCTCAGTTTTTCGAACGATACCGTCGACGTCCGCGAAATACTTATTGATCTTTCTCTCGACCAGCGCGACCAGCAGCGATCTGCGCAATTCCTCGACGCTCTCGAGTGCTTCCTCGTAGTTGTCAATGCTGAGGAGACCGCAGCAGATCCGGTTATTGTCACGGTCCTCGCGGATAGCTGCCAGCTCAGTCTCATCGAAGAGATACATGGCGATCATGGAGTTGCTGTCGCCGGTCTCCTCAGTATCCTCTCCGAACATATCTCCCGCGTCGACCAGAGTCATGGCTGCGCGGTACTTGCGTTCGTCCTTTGACACGGTGACTTCGGTCTGAGGTTCCTTTCCGGGAAGGTTGCTGTTCGTGATCTGCGGGAAAACTGCCGCCACATTCTTGTGGAAATTATTGTTCTTTCCTGTCAGAGCAGCGAATTCATCGTTCATCCACAGAATACCGCCCTTCATATCGAGGAGCGCATAGGGCAGTATGAATTCTTTGAGAAGTTTATTCTGGATCTGTCCATACTCGGCAGCGAGGCGAATCAGTCCCGATGCAGATCTTGTCTTTTCACGGTTGTAGAGGAAAGCGGCACAGGCCATGTACAGGGCACCGCCGAATACCGTCAAAAGAGCTGCGCCCCTGCCGATCACAAAGCGGAACAGAATCGCCATGGCAAGCCAGTATGCTCCGAACCAAAGCGGCCACTGTATGTATTTTTTGATCCGCTCAATTACATTTTTCTCATCCATATTTATACCCGCATCTAAAATTCAGCGCCAAAGTTCAATTGAAAATGGGGGGCTGCCGCACGCGGCAACTCCCCATCATTATAACTTATTCAGTAATCCTTTGCAATGCAGGTCTCAGCCTCAATCCTGTACATACGGAAGGATTGCAAGGTGACGAGCACGCTTAACAGCCAGTGTGACGGCACGCTGATGCTTTGCGCAGTTGCCTGTAATTCTTCTCGGAAGAATCTTGCCGCGCTCAGAGATATATCTCTTAAGCTTGTTTACGTCCTTGTAGCTGATCTCACTGTCTTTGCCGCAGAATACGCAGACTTTCTTTCTTCTGCGGAATCCGCTCTGCTTTCTTCTGAATCCGCCTTCACGGCCTTCGCTATTTCTCTGGTAAGCCATAGTATCTCCCTTCTTTTACGCCCCGTTCCTTAATTGAACGGAAGCTCTTCGTCAATGCCATCCGGAATATTCATGAAACCGTCGCCGGAGATGTCCGGTGCAGAGACTGCTGCCGGAGCCGGTGTCTGTACCGGAGCCGGAGCTGCCTGCTGATACTGCGGTGCCTGATAAGCACCCGCATTCTGCTGGCTTACCGACTTGCTCTCTGCAAATTCGATATTGTCGCAGACGATCTGCTGTCTGTAGACCATCTGGCCGTTGCGGTCCTGATAATTATTGTTCTGGATGGATCCGTTAATGACAACCTTTGTACCTTTTCTGAGGTACTTATCCATAAATTCCGCCTGACGGCCGAAGCATACGCAGTCAAAGAAATCCGCGTCCGGCTGTCCTTCTCTCTTGAATCTGCGGTCCACGGCGATGGAAAAACGTCCAACGCCCTGTCCCTGCGCTGAGTAGCGGGTCTCGGGGTCACGTGTAAGCCGC
>JAFRCB010000356.1 GCA_017404585.1 Lachnospiraceae bacterium | reverse complement strand
TCGGATAAATGTTGCTTGCGAGCATAGCGCCTTCGCCTGTGCCGCAGCCGGTCACTACGAAGTCAACTGCCTTCGCGTTGAGCAGAATCGCGGTAAGGAGACCTGCTTTGACGTAGGTGAGCTGGCATTTGTCATCTGCCGTGTACATGCCGTAATTGAATACCTCATGTCCGAGCGGCTCCGCTGCTGCGCGGAGGCAGCCCTCGATCATGGAGTTCTTTGCTGCCTGTGAATTTTCATTAATCAATGCTATCTTCATATCTTTCTCCTTTATATCAACGTCTGACGCCTCTTTGCCCGCCGGTGCTCCAAATTTCGAATTGAAAATCCTCCAGACTCCTACGACCGGACTGATGCATCAGTGTTTCGACGTGTAAATCATCTAAGCTCCGTCGTCGGAATATTGTCCATGTCATCAAATGCCTGGTTCTCTCCGCCCATCGCCCAGATGAATGTGTAATTGCTTGTGCCTGCTCCCGAATGAATGCTCCAGGACGGGCTGATGACTGCTTCTTCATTCTGCATAACGAGGTGTCTCGTCTCATTTCCCTCGCCCATCATGTGGAACACGACATTGTTCTCGGGAACTTCGAAGTACATGTAGATCTCCATGCGGCGCTCATGCGTATGAGCCGGCATTGTGTTCCAGACGCTGCCCGGCTCGAGGACCGTCATACCCATGGAAAGCTGGCATGTCTTAAGGACATCCGGATGGATGAACTGGTTGATTGTGCGCTTATTGGATGTCTCCATAGCACCGACGGGGCGCTTATTGGCCTTCTCGATCGGGATAAAGGTCGTCTTGTAAGCGCAGTGCGCGGGTGCGCTGACCATGTAGAACTTGGCCGGCTCCTTTGGATCAGCACTCTTAAATGTGACCTTCTTTGTGCCCTGCGTGATGTAGAGGCAGTCTTTATAGTTCATGTTGAAGGTCTCGTCGTCGGCTGTGATGCAGCCTGCTCCGCCGATATTGAAAATGCCGATCTCGAGGCGCTCAAGAATATAGTCGGTACCGAAATTGTGCCATACGTCGATGCCTTTTTCGAGCGGAACTTCCTCATTCACCGGCATGCATCCGAATGTGACCATGCGGTCAACATGGGAGTAGACGCATACGACCTCGTCCGGACGATAGAGATTCGTGATCAGAAATTCATCTCGCATCTCCTGTGTCGTGTATCTCTTGAAATCTCTCTGATTAACTGAATATCTGATATCCATGATATGTCCTTTCTTTTCAATCTTCCCATTCCGGCTCGTCCTTCGGACTATAGTGCTCGAAGACGTTGGACTGGTACAGTGCAAATATATAAGCGATCGCCCCCGCCCCATAAAACAGGGTAGCGTAAGCCGCAAGGTTGATCGTGAACAGGTCGAGGTAGAGGACAAGCCCCAGAATGATTACCATTTGCAGCGTCGTCTTCCAGTGCTTGATTGCCATGACGATCGCGTAATGAATCGTCTGGGGAACCGTGTGGATGAACTTGGCCTGGATCGCGAACACATACACGAGCGACGCAAAATACGGTATGAGCAGCGCGACCGTAAGAATCCACATGAACTTAACACTGGAGTTGTCCATCTGATTCCAGAAAATGAGATTGCCGGCAAGCAGCGCTCCGACGACCGCATAAATCAGCCAGATCCCCGTAGCCTGCAGGAAATTCTCCTTGAAAGACTTGAAGAAATTGCTGAGGATGTGGCCCTCGTCTTTATGAAGTTTCATACAGCTGTAAATGAGCGCTGTCGTAGACGCCCCGATCGTAATGACCGGAAGACAGCACAGGAGCCAGAGGAGGTCGAGGACCCAGATCTGCCCGAGTTTCGCTATACTTCTCCATACAACATTATCTACACTGAAAAATCTCATCTCTCTACCTCATCGACATGTATTCTGCCGTGCTCTGCCCCACCGGCAATTATGGCTTCTGCCGCTTCGACATGTACCCTGCCGGCATTACTTCCTCTTTATCTCATCGACATTTGCCTGGACGATCTCCTCGCCCTCGTATCCGAAGATGCGAACATTTTCGAGAACAACGCTCTTCGCGTTCGTGATATGAAGCCCTGCCCGGCAGCACGCGTCTATTCCTTCGGCCATTGCCGGAACGGACGGTCTGGCGTCATCGGCAAATGTCACCCGAACGTCTCTCATCACGATCTCCCCGATCTTCTTCTCCGGGAGTCCGTCGATCCAGGCGGCAGCTGCGTGACAGCCGCGGCAGTCGATATTTTCAAATGTCAGCCTGCCTATCTCAGGCGTCCTCGCATCGACCGGCATCAGCTCACGGTTCTGGACGTAGCTGCTGTGACCGTCGGGATCGCAGTAATAGAACGAGTTGACTACCACCGGTGTCAGAACATCGTCCATCTCGATGTCTCGGAATGTGATGTCATCGATAACGGAATCCCTGCCGCGTCCGCGGCGGGTCTTGATGCGAAGTCCTCGGTCCGTGCCGTCGAACACGCAGCTCTCGATCAGCACGTTTTTCGCGCCGCCGGCGATCTCTGAGCCGACTGTGATCGAGCCGTGCCCGCGCCTTAGCAGGCTGTGGCGGATCGTAATGTTCCGGGAAGGCGTTTTGTAGGTCCTTCCCATGTATATCTTACCGGATTTAATGGCCACACAGTCATCTCCGGTGTAAAGTTTCGCGCCGTATATCAAAAGTCCGTCCACGGATTCAGGGTCGATACCGTCGGTATTCGGAGAATCCGCCGGGTTGTGGACCTCCGTTCCGTAGATAGCCAGATCTTTGGAGAAATAGGGGTGGAGAGTCCAGCATGGGCTATTTGCAAATAGCAGACCCTGCAGACGGACATTCTCGCAGTGATTAAGGAACAGCATCTTCGGTCGGAACGGGGACGCTTTAATCCGGGATTTGTGCCACCATCCGTCCACGGACGCGTTGCCGTCGATCTTACCCTCGCCGTAGAGCACGACGTCATGTACACCTATGCCGGTAATCAGAGAGACGTGCTGGTCGAGAGGATTGCCCTCCCAGCTGCCGAGAATGTATTCACTCTTTTCATCATAACTCTGAATCACGCCGGGCAGAAGAGGCAGACGGTCTGTGCGGCCATCATTTTTAAGGACCGCGTCTTTCATAAGCTCGAGCTTAAGACCGCTCCTGAGGAAGAGGCATGTGAACATATACACGCCCTTCGGAACCAGTACCCGGCCATCCGGCGGGCATGAATTGATGGCCGTCTGAATAGCCAGTGTGTCATCCGTTTCGCCGTCGCCCTTTGCGCCGAACGCGCGGACGTTTAATGTGAAAGACTCGGAGAAAGTGCGGAAAACGAGCGCAGCAGCATCTCTGCCTGCCGGCACCGCATCGCTTTCTTCGGCTGCCTTTATTTCATTTTCTAAAGCCGCCTCCACCGAATACACTTTAAGCGTATACTCTTCATCGGGCTTAAGGCCGAACAGATTCGTAATCACGACGTCCGTCGTGCCCCGGTCTTCCCCGTTCAGGGTAAGCCGGTATTTCTTTTGGGTGTGGTACTTGCCGCCGTCATTGATTTCGATGGTCGCCGAGCGGGCGGTGTTAAATAATAGTTTAAGCTCCATGTTCATCCTCCGGTTGAAAAACAGGCGGGCGGACCGGATCCACCCGCCTGTTAAAGCAAGCTGTATTTAGTCGCAGCTGCGCAATGATGAAGGTGCTCCGCACTTTGCGCGGCGCGGCAAGAACGCCGAGGCGTTCTTGATATCAGCCCTTGACACCACCCGCGGAAATACCTTCCACGAACTGATCCTGTGCCGCGAAGAAAATGATGATCGACGGCAGGATAGAAATGAGTGATGTTGCAAGTACGCGGTTCCAGCTGAAACCGGCATCGGAGTCCATGGACAGCTTTACGAAGTAGGATGCCGGATACTTGGCCGGTGTATTGACGTAAAGCAGCGGACCCATGAAGTCGTTGGATGACCACATGAACTGGAACAGTGCGCAGGAAACGATAGCCGGCATAAGCATCGGCACGATGACCTTTACAAGCGTCTGTACAACGTTGCAGCCGTCGATCTTGGCAGCTTCCTCGAGTTCTCTCGGAACGTTGTGCAGGAACTGGACCAGCATGAAAATGAAGTATGTGTCGCAAGCGAACAGTGACGGAACAATCAGCGGAAGGTACAGCGAGGAGCCGACCCAGCCGAGCTTGTTGTACAGGATGTACTGCGGAACATTAAGAACGACCTGCGGCAGGAACAGTGTACTGATCATGATCGGGTACAGAAGCTTCTTGCCTGTGAACTCAAAACGTCCGAATCCGTATGCTGTGATTGTTGCGGAAACGACAGTGAAGATGACCTTCGGGATGACGATCGTGAAGGTATTGATAAGAGCCTTCCAGATGTTGATGTCACCGCCGTAGCTCTTTACCGCGTTGCGATAGCCTTCGAACGTCGGATGTCTCGGAATGATGTTCAGACCTGCGAAAATTTCGCTGTTGTCCTTGAATGTAGCGCCGACCATCCATACGAGCGGATAGACCATGAAGATACCTACGATGATCAGAACGACATAGCGTACGACCGTCTGAATACGTCTTTTTCTGATGACCTCTGCATTAATCTCTTCTGCGGAACGAGGTTTGTTCGAGTTTGCCATATTAAATTCCCTCCTTTAACCTTCATCCGAATAGTAGACCCAATGCTTCTGGCTCCAGAACGAAATCGCTGTGAAGAACAACAGGATAACGAAGAGCACCCAGGCCATCGCGCTTGCGAGACCCATGTCATAAGCCTTGAAAGCCGCGTTGTAAATAAGAATCGACATAAGTGTTGTAGCTCCGCGCGGGCCGCCATTTGTAATAATGAACGGGCCGTTGAATTCCTGGAACGCCTGAACGAGCTGTGTGATCAGGTTGTAGAAAATGACCGGCGTAATGAGCGGAACTGTGATGGAGAAGAACTGTCTCCATTTTGTTGCTCCGTCAAGAGAAGCTGCCTCGTACAGGTCTTCCGGGACACCTTTCAGAGCTGCGAGGAAGATGACCATTGTGGAACCGAACTGCCATACACGGAGGAGGCAAATGATGAAAAGCGCCCAGTTCGGATCTGTCATGAATGAGGGCGGTGTGGCGCCGAACATTCTGATCATCTGCTGAATCAGACCGTCATCCTTGAAAAGTGCTCTCCACAGAACGGAGATAGCAACGGATCCACCGAGGATGGACGGAATGTAGTATGCTGTACGGAAGAGATTGACTGCTTTCAGCTTGAAGTTGAGGATGTACGCAATAAGAAGCGCAACGATAAGCTTAAGCGGAACAGTCATGAATGCGTATTTGAAAGTAATTGCCAGTGCTGTGACATTCTGGCGTTTTGTGAGGACTTCCTGATAATTCATCAAGCCGAATTTTGTCATTCCCTTGAACAGGTTGTAATCTGTGAAACTGTAGTAAAGGGATGATCCGAACGGATATGCCTTAAAGACGAGGAATCCGATAAGCCACGGAATAATGAAGAAGAATCCCACATTATTTTTTGCCCATTTCTTCATAAGTTAAGAATCTCCTGTTTAAAACAAACGGCCGCTCCGGACTTTTCTGGCCGGCCATCTTTTCCCCTGTTTGTTTTGCATCATTGCTGAAGCGCCCCCTGGATCTTATCTATGGGGTCTGCGCTTCAGCAATGTGCCGATCGCTCTATGCTGTCTCGTATGTCTGGTCTGCGCGATCGTATGCATCTTCAGCTGTGTTATGTCAGAATGTTATCAGCCGCAGGCTGCGGAAATACCGTCATAAAGCTCTGTAGCTGCTTCAGCTGTATCGAACTCTTCATAGGATAATCCGCCGAATACATACTTGTATGTTCCTTCGGAACCCTTCAGATCGTTGCTCTCGAAGATCGGATCTTCAGCATATTCGGATGCTGCCATAACGATCTCATGTGCAGCTGCGATTGTCTCGTCGATGCCGCCAGCTGCCTCAGTAGCTTCATAGCCGGCCTTGGATTCCGGGATACCACGCTCGGAGCCCATGATTGCAGCGCCTTCCGGATCGTTGCAGAGGTACTCGATGAGCATAGCAGCTTCCTTCGGATGCTGTGATGTTGTGGAGATTGCAAATCCCAGAGAAACCTTTGTGAATACGCCGGTGTTGTCATTGCCGCCAAGGTTCTTCAGCTCTTCGCCAACTACGAATTCTCTGCCTTCGCCGAGAGCGTTCTTGTACTTAAGCGGAGCGGAATCCCACTCGAGGATGCCTGCATAGCGGCCGTCGATGAATTTCGGGTTCTGGTCAAGGGATGCAGCTGCGTCGCCGTCGATTGTCTTGATGGACGGGATTACGTGATCTGCTTCCAGGGACATGATGAAGTCAAGACCGTCTTTGAGTTCTTCTTCTGTGAAGTTAAGCTGGCCGTCTTCGATGATAGCCTTGCCATACTTAGCCTGCAGATAGAATGTCATGAAGATTGCGCGGTCGAATTCGCCGAGTGCCAGCGGATAATACTCATCGCCGAGCTTCTCCTGGAATGTCTTGCCTGCTGCGCGAAGCTCTTCAAGAGTTGTCGGAACACCGATACCTGCTTCGTCAAATGTTGTCTTGTCCCAGTACAGTGTACGTCCTGTCATAGCGACCGGAACACCTGCGATACCGCCGTTGACGTCCTTAAGCTGTGCAAGGCTGTCTTCGCTCCACTGAGAGAGGTCGATGATCTCGGAAACCTGATTGAGGTCAAGGAATACGTTGCCTGCGCTGTCGAACTCGTTGATCCAGCTCTGGTTGATCTGGTTGACATCAGCTGCTGTGCCGCTCTGGAACTCAAGAGCTCTTGCAGCTTCCCAGTCTGACCATGCACCGAAGTTAACTTCTACAGTGATGCCCGGATACTTTTCCATGAACTTCTTGACAGCTTCCTGTGTTGCTGCATGTCTTGAGTCGCCGCCCCACCATGAGAACTTGATTGTGCACTCATCGTAGTTGCCATCATTTTCGATTGTGCCGACATTTGCTGCCGGAGCTGTCGCTGTTGATGCGTCAGCGGGTGCTGCACCCTGGGATGAGCTTGCAGAGCCACCGCAGGCTGCGAGTGAAAGTGTCATTGCTGCTGCAATGCCAAGGCTGAGAAATTTCTTTAAGTTTTTCATATTTCCTCCTTTTAAACCTTACCTTTTCCAACCTTTACTTTGTTACTTTATATCAGGCAGATTTTTCTCTGCTAATATACTGTTTCTTTATACCAGTTCCGCCGTCCTCAGATATTCTGAGTAGGCCATCATGAACGGGCCGACACCCTTTGCGTCATCTGCCGAAATCGGCTCTGACAGGTAGTAGGCTACTGAGCCGTCACGCTTGTTGCCGGGGCCGAGACCGCCGACGTGGCAGATATCCTGGAATCTCACCACACCCTTATCATCCGGTCTGACCTTGTTGTCTACGCAGCTCTCGAATATTTCTCTTCCTATTCCGAGATATTTCTCCGGAAGAAGGATTCCCATTCTGCAGCCTTTCATGATCGCGCATGCCAGCATCACGCTGCCGGATGCCTCTGTGTAGTTGCCGGGAACATCCGCGCGGTCGATGACCTGATAGATGAGACCGTCCTTTTCATCGCGGTAAGGAAGTATGCCGTTAATGGATTCTCTGAAGAGATCTTCGAGCTCTCGGTAGTTTTCGTAGATCTGCTTATTCATGACTTCCATCGTATCGACCAGAGCGATCAGCCACCAGCCGCATGCTCTGCTCCAGAAGTTTGCGGAGAGGCCGGTCTCTTTGTCAGCCCAGGGCTGGATCCGTGCTTCGTCAAATCCGTGATAGAAGAGACCCTTTTCTTCGCTGAACATGTATTTTCTTACGTTGCGGAACTGAGTCATGATGTCATTGTAATTTTCCATCTTATGGAACCTTGTTTCATATTCCATATAGAGGGGCTCTGCCATGTAGAGACCGTCGAGCCATATCTGATTGGGGTAGATGTCTTTGTGCCAGAAGCTTCCGCATTTGCATCTGGGATGTGCGTGGAGCCGCTCGATGTGGTACTCAATCGCTTTTCGGTATCTGTCATCGCCTGTCTGATCAAGTCCGAAGAAGAGGAGCTTGCCGCATGCCAGATCATCGAGTGTGTTCTGATCTTTGTGGTAGGTGGGGATGCTGCCGTCCGGTTCCACTCTGCCTTCAAGGTAGTGGATGATGTAATCCGCATACTTTCTGACGCCGGTGGCTTCGAACATGCGCTGGCAGCCCATCAGCAGGCAGCTGTCTTCGTAGTTCCAGTAGGTTTGATAGGACTTGTAATCTCCCAGGTAACGAGCCAGAAAGGCTTCTACTTTGTTGGTGTCCATGCTATTTTTCTTCCTTTTTTGTTTCCTTTTTTTGCGTCATCCCCTCACTCCAAAACAATCCGGGAGCCGCGATGCTTCAATGCATTCCGCCTTGTTTCCGTCCTGCGGTCTGCTCTTTTTGCTAAGCTAATAGTAGCATTTGAAACATGTAAAAAACCACTGATTTCCTGTGAACTTGAGGCAATAATACAGATATCTTGCCAACCCTGTTTTAAAAAAACTGTATTTCTTATATAAT
>JAFRCB010000038.1 GCA_017404585.1 Lachnospiraceae bacterium | reverse complement strand
TCCGGATCCGGGAGCGTCGCTGAAGAGTCTGCGGCAAGAAGACTCACGGGTTCGGGATCTTCAGAGAGATCGAAAACGAAATGGAACAGGCAGAAAAGACCGAATCCGAAGCATATGCATAAAAGATCGATTAATATAAGGGTGGATACTTTTTGCTTTTTGATCTGTATCACCACCGTGTGATCAATAGTACTTGGGGAAATACAAAGCCATCAGCTCGTCATTCGCATCAACAAGTGATTGGAGACCCACAAGCCAGGAACTGAGCCGCTCGCCGGAAAAGGCTTTTGACATGTTGGCTTTGTATTGCTCATAGGTAAGACGACGCTCACCCCACTTCAAAAGGTTTCTTGTCGATTCCGGTTCGAGTTCGGCAAATATGGAGCTGACCTGTTCAAGGCAGTATTCATCATTCAGACCGTTTTCAATGAGCTGAGCGGCGGTCTCAAGAAGGAGCGTCCGGAATTCACAGCTTATGAGCATTGCTCTGCAGATACTGCTTATCTGCGTCTGAGAATTCGTCATTTTAGTCCAACGGGCATGGTCATTACCGAGAGTGTTGTCAAAATCGAACAGCATGATCTTCCATTTCGAATTGACCGATACATCATCTCTGAAATACCGGATATTCCCGGTAGGGTCCGCATTATTGAAATAGGATTCCAGGCACATCCAGAGAGCAAGGGAATCCAGATCCAGACGCTCATCAACGTATGAGTAACAGTGTTCATCGCTCATGTCGTTTGAGCATATATACTGGATAAGAGAATACAGATCCGCAGACTGATTGCCGAGTTCCGGAGCTCTGACTATAACAGCCGCATCGCGGTCAATATCCGTGTGGGTCTCAACATATGTACCGGAAAAAGCCTCCCGCAATGCGTAGATCCCCCAGTATTGTCCGTTTAAATACAAAATGCAGTAACGGGTATCCAAAGCATAAGGATCCGTCGGGCTGACCTCATTTGCAATCATGGCTGCCAGTGAGTCTTTCACGAGACGCAGATTATCCATTTCACCTCCGCGGAGGGTAAACGAATGGAGACCGACGAATTTTTCTGAGCCGAACAGATTATACCGGAGATCTCCTCCGTATCTGCCGCTGAAGATAAGTTTGAAGTGCTTTTTCAACAGGACTATCCTTGCGCTCGATCCGTGCAGCTTCATAGCGCAGTCGGCTGTGAAGGTCCCGTCATCTCCGAAATAAGATACGGTGGCGTCGCAATATTTGCTGTGGTCGTTTGGAGAATAGTAAACGTGCCTGAACTGTATAGGTTCACATGACACGCTCACCACCGGGAGCGTATGATGCTCGTTTATGATATAGCTGAACGTCACGCATTTGCTGATCATCCTGCCGTTTTCGACAGCAGCAGCCCTTATCACCGTTGTCCGGTCTAGGATTATGGGACCGGTGTATACCATACTGTATTCAGTAGGAACAGAACCGTTAGTGGTGTAGTAAATGGTGCCGTTTCCTTTGAGTTCCACGGACAGGGAAGCGATATCATCATATATGCCCGGAGCGGTCAGTGTTTCGGGCTCTTCTGTACGAGATCGGAAACCGTTGTAATTCTGATTTCCCGGTGTGGCTTTCCGGAAAAGGAAAAAACCGGCCTGCCCGTCAAGTCTTCCTATGCTTCCTCTGAGCGGCACATTGTAAATACCGGCCTTGTCCGAAAGATTGCCGTCGGAATCGAAAATGTATACGGTGTCCCCTGCGGTGTCGAGGGCAAACCCATACCAGCAGACATTATTGCGGGAAAGATCCGTGTCACCTGAACACAGCACCACGTACTTTCCCCCGGCACGAAGAGTGACATCCGGAAGACGATACTTCATCGGTTCGTCCGGATCATCCGTAAGATAGTAATCGCTGAGGTTTATGGAAGAGGAAGAGAGGTTCCTTAATTCTATCCAGTCATAGTATCCGCCGTGCAGAAATCTGTAGGTTTCATTAAAAGGACATGCCTCGTTAATTACCAGATCGCCGTGTTTATCATCTGCTTCTATAAAGGCAAGACGGCCCTCTTCCGAGTTCGGATAGCCGGGAGTGGCATCATATGTCGTATAGCAGGTATCACCGTCGATACAAAGGGAAACATCACTGTCCAGCTTCCCAGGCGGAATAACAGCTGTCCTGACAATGCCGGAGGGATAGGAGAAATAAATAGTTTCACCTTCCTTTGAAAGCGAAAACCCGGTATGGAGTTCATCTCCCGAACTTTCATTCCCGGAGCAGAAAACGATCAGGCGTTCTCCGGGCTCAACAGATACATCGGGAAAGCGCCATTTCATCAGTTCGTCGTTGCTGTCGGAAAGCCAGAACCCCTCAAGACTGCATGTTTCCGTCCCTTTATTCTCGAACTCTATCCAGTCTGAGAAACAGCCGTAAGAATCACGGATGGAAGTTTTGTTGGAATACATCACTTCCGTTATCTCCATACTGATCTTTCTGTCCGTTACAGCAGGGGAGGAGCTCTCTGCTCCATCCGGGGCCGGCC
>JAFRCB010000355.1 GCA_017404585.1 Lachnospiraceae bacterium | reverse complement strand
GGCGGAAAGAAAGTCCTTGAAATAATGGATACAACACTGAAGGATGCCGGCCCGATCGTATTTATTACCGCTGCGGGCGGTGCCCTTGGTCAGGTACTGAAAGTGTCCGGCGCAGGCGCCAGCCTTGCTGACCTGGTCGTCAATACAGGACTTCCCTTCATTCTGATCCCATTTGTCATTTCTGCGCTGCTGAAAATCGTGCAGGGATCCGGTACAGTCGCGGTAACAACAGCGGCTACACTGTGTGCTCCTATCGCAGCCAGCCTGGGACTGAATCCGCTGCTGATCTTCCTTGCTTCCGGTGCCGGCGCCCGTTCCTGCTGCCATGTGAACGACAGCTTCTTCTGGGTCTACACCAACTGCATGGGATTCGACATGAAGACCGGATTAAAGACACTGTCTCTCAGTAATGTATTTATGGCACTGGGTGGTCTGACGGCTACTTTCATTGCCAGCCTGTGGCTATAATTATTATCAGATACCTATTAAAGGGGCTGCCGCATTGCGACAGCCCCTTTTGCGTGGAGAACAGGGAACTAATCCCTGAGACATATTATTTTCCGGCCCCCTCAATCTGCTGCGCCAATGTCTGGAACAACCTCTCCGAATCGATCGGCTTAGTCAGGCACGTATTCATGCCTGCGTCAAAGCACCGATCCTCCGTCTCCGCCTGCACATCCGCCGTCAGCGCTATGATCGGCACCGTCTTCGCGTCCGCCGTGCCGCTCGAGCGGATCTCCGCCGCGGCGGCAAGCCCGTCCTTGACCGGCATCATAAGATCCATCAGGATGGCCTGATAGTGGAAAGCGCCCTGCTCGATGAAGAAATCCACCGCCTCCTGACCGTCGTGGGCCAGCGTGACGTGCAGACCCTTCTTCTCAAGAAGCCTGATGATGACCTCCGCGTTGATCTTCGTATCCTCGGCGAGAAGAATATTCTTGCCGTAGAACAGCCGGTCCTCATAGGTGGTGGTCGTTGAATTCAGCAGGGCGATCTGCTCGCCCGTGGCCATCGCATACTTGAGAATGATCCTGAACTCTGTTCCCTCGCCGAGCTTCGAATTGCAGGAAATCGTGCCGCCGAGCAGGTCGACAAGGCTTTTGCATATATAAAGTCCAAGGCCGGTCCCCTCTCTCAGCCCCGCATCAGTCTGCTCCTGTTCAAATGGCAGGAACATCCGATTCTGGAAATCCTCCGACATGCCGATACCCGTATCTGAGATCGTGTAGGAGTGGGTGACCGTGTTGTCCCCGTAAGTGACGTCGCAGGCAAGACGGATCGTTCCGCCCTTGGGCGTGAATTTGACCGCGTTGGAGAGCAGATTCATCAGAATGCGCTCCACATGCTCAGTATCCATCAGGACATAGCGGCTCTTGTTGCCGTGAATATAATATTCGAACTTCTGCCCGGAATTCATGGTCCGGGATTCAATGATCGTATGGATCTCGTCCAGCAGATCATCCTCTCTGACAGTATGGCACACCGATACGACCTTACCGGCATTCAGACGGCTGGTCTCGAGGATCTCCCCGATGAGGTTCGTGAGATAGCGCCCGGCAGAGGCAATCTTCTCAAGATTCTCCCTGACGATCGGCGGAAGATCCGGCTCCTCGAGGGTGAGATCGGTAAGACCCAGAATGGCCGTCATCGGAGTCCTCATATCGTGGCTCATGTGGGAGAGGAAAGTCTCCTTTTCGTGGCCGCGCTTCACCGCAGCCCGAAGGGCCTTCGCCATCTCCTCGATCTGCTGCTTGTCATCGATCTGGATAGCCGTGTCGATGAACGTGAGCACGAGACCGCGCAGCTTTCTGTGCCGGCGCATTGTGGCGTCATATTCATCGTGCTCGTAGGACATTTCATTTGTCTGGAACGGAGCTATTCGGATCAGGTAGGTCTGACCGCTGATCGACGCGGCAAGATGCTCCGACGGCTTCTTTGTTGCAAGGACTTCGCGGCAGAGGGCAAGCAGGTCGATCGTGGCGAAATTAAAGGAAATATAGCGCAGCGAGCGCCCGACATCCTGGTCGGCAACATTGAACTCTGTGGAGATATACTCCGTGAACTTGCGAATATTCAGATCCTGGTCGACCATGAGAACGCCGACCATCGTGGACGACAGGAAATTGGCCATATCGTCGTTGACGCCTGCCAGCTCGCTGACCTTCGACTGGTACTCGGAATTGACAGTGTAGAGCTCCTCGTTGACCGACTGGAGTTCCTCGTTGGAGGACTGGAGTTCTTCATTGGCTGTGAGCAGCTCTTCATTTGCAGCCTGCAGCTCCGCGTTGACCGACTCGAGCTCGCCGACCGTCCGCCGCAGATTGTCCTGAGCGACCTTCAGCTCGCGCTCGAGGCTCGCGATCCGCTGGGCGGCCTGGGTGTCGATCCGGTATTCCTTCATATCCTTCTCGACCTCGCGGTGACCGCGCAGGAAAGCGACCGCGCAATAGCCTGTGCGTGTGGCCTGATTATCATAAATCGGCTGCGCGACAATCGAAATATATTCCACGTTCTCATCGATGAGGACCGGAATCTTGTCATAGGCCACGCGGTCCTGCAGCTCCCGGCATTCCCGCAGCACGGTCGAGACCGCGATTTTGAGGTCGGTACGGATCATTGCAAATATATCCAGCGTCACCGCGCCCGTCGGCACGTTCAGCACTTTTGAGCAGTCGCCGTAAGTGCGCACGAGCTCATTTCTCTCATCGACCAGCACACAGGCGGGCATCATCGCTTCAAGCGTTGAGAGATCAAGCTCGGAGGCCTTGTACTGAGTGTCCGCCGCCGACTCCTGCCTCGGGATCGCCAGCGGGATCATGTTCTGGTCCAGAGACTGCATCGCGTAGGAGATCCGCTCGTGGGGCGGAGCTTTGCCTTCGAGGTTGTGGACGAAGATTTTTTCATTTGCGCAGAGGACGCGGAACACATCATCGTAATTGATGACGGATTCGGAACGGCCGAGGAAGAGGTAGCCGCGGTCATTCAGCGCCATGTGGAAAATGCCGAAAAGATTCCGCTGCAGCACCGTCTGGAAATAGATCAGCAGATTTCTGCAGCTGATGAGATCGAGCTTTCCGAACGGCGGATCCTGGAATACGTTGTGCTGTGCAAATACAATCATTTTCCGCAAATCATGCCTCACCACATACGTATTCCCCTTGCGCGCAAAGTAGCGGGACAGGCGCTGCACACTCACATCTTCTATTATATTGTCGCCGTAGACGCCCTTGCCGGCGGCTGCGATCGAATCGGGATCGAGGTCTGTCGCAAATATCTTTATATCCCGTCTCTCCCCCAGCTCCTCCATGACTTCCATAAAGAGTATGGCGATCGAGTAGGCTTCCTCACCGGTGGAGCAGCCCGCGACCCAGACGCGGATCTGGTCGCTCTGGCCGGCATTCATGACAAGGGTCTTAATGACTCTCTCTTTGAGCACCTCAAAATAATCAGCGTCACGGAAGAAACTCGTGACTCCGATCAGTACTTCCTTGGCCAGGACCCGGGCTTCCTCGGGATTCTTCTTCAGGTAAGTCACATACTCCCGAAGATTCCGATTGTGAGTGACCACTAATCTTCGCTCGATCCTGCGAAGGATCGTCGTCTGTTTATAATAGGTATAATTGATATTGGTCACATTGCGCAGAATCCCAAAGACCTGGGACATCAGATCCTGATCGGAAAGCATGAACTGGGCGC
>JAFRCB010000354.1 GCA_017404585.1 Lachnospiraceae bacterium | reverse complement strand
CGTCAAAGCGGCAGTCTTTCATGTCGATTTCCACGTCGACCTCCTCCGCCTCCGGGAGGACCGCCACAGTCACTGTCGATGTGTGAATTCTGCCTCCGCTCTCCGTCTCCGGAACTCTCTGAACACGATGGGTCCCGCTCTCATACTTGAGACGCTCAAAAGCTCCGGTTCCGCTGATCATGAACGTACACTCCTTGAAGCCGCCAAGGCCGTTCTCGTTAAGAGAAATCATCTCTGTGCGCCAGCCCCGCGTATCGGCATATCTCGCATACATTCGATATATTTCAGAGGCAAATAGGGCTGCCTCGTCTCCGCCGGCGCCCGCCCGTATCTCCACAATGACGTTTCTCTGATCATTGGGATCCTTTGGCAGAAGCAGGATCCGTATCTTCTCGTCAAGTTCTTCTTTATCTCTTTTAGACTGCACAAGCTCTTCTTTCAACATCTCCCTCATCTCGGGATCTGTCTCCGTGAGCAGCAGCATCTCCGACTCCTCCTCGGTAAGGCAGGCTTTTTTGTAGGCTTCATAGGCTTCCGTGACGGGAGACAAAAGCGCCTGTTCCTTCATCAGGGCGGTCATCCTTGTGCTGTCGGCAAGGACTTCCGGCGAGGCCAGCTCTCTGAGAATTTCCTCCTGCCTGTGCAGTATCTTATCCAGTTTATCTATCATATATTCTCCAGACCGCAGACGGCCTGCGCCGTTTGTGCTGCATACCCAAGAACGCATCTTGCGTTTCCGCCAAGATCGCGTACCGTACTTACATTCACATAGGATTCCGCTCTCATAAGTTCTTCCACTGCCTTAGACTGATCATAGCCGATCTCTAAGGCCAGCAGACCGCCGGAGACAAGATATCTTCCGGCATCCCTGACTATTCGGCGGTATAAAGCGAGCCCGTCATCGCTTCCGTCGAGAGCCAGGCGAGGCTCAAAGAGACGGACTTCGGGATCCAGTGTCCCTATGACTTCTGTCTCAATATAAGGCGGGTTCACAGTTATTATATCATAAGTGCCCTCTATGCGTTCGAACAAATCGCTTCTCACCGTCTTTATTTGAGCACCCAGTGCCGCAGCATTATCGCGGGCTATACCAAGGGCAGCCTCAGAAATGTCGGAAGCGGTGACAGAAACTGTCTTGGCCGCATTTGCAGACTCAAGGAAAAGCGTGATCGCTATGCATCCGCTGCCTGTGCACATATCGAGGACCCTATCCCCGTTTTTAATATGAGGCAAGACTGACTCCACAAGAATCTCCGTATCGAATCTCGGAATAAGTACGTCGGGAGTCACATGAAAATCATAGCCGAAAAACGGAGCTGTCCCCGTTATATACTGCAGAGGTTCCCTGGTCATCCGCCTTTTTACAAGACGCAGAAATTCTGCCTTCTTATCATCCTCACACGGCTTCCCTCCCCCCGCGGCAAAATCCGTGAGGTTCCAGCCCATGACAAAAAAGAGGAGGAGCCTGGCGTCCGCGGCGGGTTCGGGACACCCTGCCGAAGTAAGAAGCCTCTCCCCCTCGTGTACAAGTTCATAATAGGTCCCGCACATTCCGAGTTCAAAAGACGAGTTCATATTATTGCTTTCCCTGCCACTTTCTCCAGTCAAAGACTTTTTCAACGGCACAGATCGCGACATCCACCATCTTCTCATCCGGCTCGCGTGTGACCAGCCCCTGAAGAGCAAGACCCGGCTTTGCCAGTGTGCAGACCACCGGATTGTCGCTGGAACCCGCAAGGCGCAGGAACTCAAAGGAGATGCCCGCGATGACAGGGATCAGGATGATTCGGGACAGAATTCTCTGCAGCGGTGACCGAAGTCCCAGAAAGCCGACGAACAGGAAGCAGATGACGGAGATCACAACAACGATAAGAAGGAAGCTCGTGCCGCATCTCTTATGCCGCCTCGATGCTTTCATGACATTCTCCACCGTGAGATCCCAGCCGTTCTCAATGCAGTTGATGCATTTGTGCTCAGCGCCGTGGTACGCAAAAACCCTCTGAATATCCTTCATTCTGGATATAAGGAACATGTACAGAGCAAATATTGCCAGGCGAAGAAGTGCTTCCGCAAATGACACAAGTACCTCACCTGTCCCGACCCTTCTCAATATTGAAGCAAGCGCATAGGGCAGGATCATGAAGAGGCCTACTGAAAAGCATACGGAAAAGATGACCGTCAGCGTCATGGCGATCTTCCACTCCCTGGCCTCTTTGGCTTCATCGCGGGGCTCGCCAGCTTCTTCCTCATCCTCCGCGGCGAACTCTGCCGACCACATGAGGGATGACGTTCCCACGACCATCGAATCGATAAACGCGACCGCTCCGCGCAGGATCGGAATATTGTAGATTCCCTTGAGAGGACAGATACTCTTATAGGGTTCTTCCTTGACTTCGATCTGACCGTCAGGCTTCCGCACCGCAACAGAATATCTGTCGCCGTTGCGCATCATGATGCCTTCCATGACTGCCTGACCGCCGATATTTGATGATTTCTGCAAGTTGTTCTCCTATGACTTATATTTTCGTCTTTTCCGGCAATACCCATAAGCGGGCGTTGCGCTGAGACGATATAAAGAAGGGGACAGCATGCCTGCCGTCCCCGATACTCTCTGTTATGACCATTATTACTTGCCCAGATTATATTTCTTGTTGAATCTCTCGATACGTCCGCGAGCCTTGGCAGCCTTCTGCTGGCCTGTATAGAACGGATGGCACTTGGAGCAGATTTCAACGTGGATCTCTTTCTTTGTTGAACCTACGACAAACGTATTGCCACAGTTGCAGGTAACCGTTGCCTGATAGTAATTCGGATGTAAGCCTTCCTTCATTTTTTCACCTCTTTATTAAAACTTTACGTAGTTTTCTTCTTCGCCTTTTCATATAAGACAGCAAAAAAGATTTTAACACAACTTAGAATCATATGCAAGCATTCTTTTATAGCAATATGAAACAATTCTCACATAATGTAATAATTCAGACGAACCCGTCTCCTCCGGCTTGCTTGTATTTTTCCTTCTGTTCCAAAAACTGCCGCGGTGATATACCGTAGGCTGCCTTGAATTTCTTGTTGAAATGGCTGATATCAAAACAGCCGATCTCCTGTGCGATTGCGGTAAGGCTCTGTTCTCCCGCTTCAAGCAGCTTCACAGCTCTCTCCATCTGGATCTGCGCAATGATCGCATTGAAGGTCCTGCCTGTGCTCTCGCGGATCACCCTGCTCAGATAGGAAGGTGAGTATCCGAAATATCGGGCGGTCTCGGTGAGGCTCGCCTGATTGTAATGGACATTCAGGTAACTCAGCACACCTATGATCAGGTCGTTCTGTGTTTTCACGCTCATGCCGGGGACCACGGCCGACTCTTCATAATCCCTCACAAGATGGAGCAGAAACTGCCCGATCAGAAGGGCGAGAGAGTATTCATAGGCGTAGAGCTTCTGCGTGATTTCCTTGACCATGCCGCAGGCGAGATTGTACAGGCACTTGTCATCACCGGTGGAAAAGAGTATGTAGGGGCTGGCAGCTTTCTCAAATAGAATATCCTCCAGATAATCCACCAGAAGCTTCCCTCCCCGCAGGATGTCCAGAAAGCGCCTGTCGAAAAAACGTCGGTTGACCATCATGTTTATAATGCAGCTCTCGTCGCTGACACAGGAGATTGCGTGCAGAGAATTGGGAGCAAAAATACACACATCGCCGGCTTTCATGGAAAAACCGCCCGTTTCGAACAGATTCTCACAGTGACCGGCCGCCACGTATACGATTTCCACATAGTTGTGGTTATGCAGCACAGGATAACTGTAACGCCGGTGCAGAGAGACATTCACCTGGTTGGGACCAGAGATTTCCTCCACGGTAATCCCCCGGCCGTCACGGGTCTTATCTTTATAATAGTGTGACTGCGCCGTAGTCACCACAATGCCGTCCTCAATGTATTTCTCATAAGCGGAATAGCTCATCGGTCTCTCCCAGAGTACGGCAGGACCTTTCAGCCAGGCCTTTTTGAACAGCTGCTCATCCTCATCCAACGGTCGTGTTGCCAAATCCTCAAAAATCTCCACCTTCATGATCATTTCCCTCTTTTGCTCATGTCATAATTATACTAAGTCACCAATTAAAAGTCAAAATTTTACCGGTGGATTATACGCTTTCATACAAGCCTCATGCGGGGTTATTTTTGTATATTATAACCAGAAACAACAAGTCTAGCAATAGAAATAGACTGAGAGGAGGACAATATGAACAAAAATCACATCCTGCCCTTTCTCTGGATGAGGGGAGAAGGTGAACAGATCCTGCGCACCGAAATCGAAAAAATTTACGAGGCCGGAATACGCTCCGTCTGTCTGGAAGCCCGCCCGCATCCGGACTATGCAGGAGAAAGCTGGTGGCATGACGTGGACATCGTCATCGACGAGGCAAAGAAACGCGGCATGACCATATGGATCCTTGACGACGCACACTTCCCCACGGGTATGGCGAACAATTCCATGTCCAAACATCCCGATAAGGTCAGACGCTTCCTGGTGAGTCAGTTCGTGGACGTGGTCGGACCGATGCCCGCTGCCTCGGTGGACGTGGATCTGCTGACGACAAAGCAGTTCACCTGGATGGACTTCGGCAAGCCCGACTACACACCGCTGAAAAGTGAGCTGCGTCTGGTCTCCGTGACCGCCTGCCGCATCTCCCACGGTGACAATGAAGAAGGAGAGGCTCTTGACCTTACCGATAAGGTGCAGGACGGCATTCTCACCGCCGACATTCCCGAGGGAGTCTGGCGCATCCATGTGAACTTTGTCACCACATCTTTCAACTACAAGCCCGAATATATCAATTACATCAAGGCTGAATCCGTCCGTCTGCTGATCGACGAAGTCTACGAGAAGCACTACGAGCGCTACAGCGACCTCTTCGGCAGCGTAATCGCCGGTTTCTTCTCCGACGAACCCGGCTTCTACAACTGCGAGGGCTACGACGAGAACTGCTTTATCGGACTTAACATGCCGCTGCCCTGGGGAAGAGAGCTTGAGAGTGAGCTTCTTAAAAACTACGGAGACAACCTCTACCGTGATCTGGCGCTCCTGTTCGCCGACCACGATGATAAGTCCCACCGCACCCTTCGCATGGCATATATGAATGCGGTGAGCAGACTCTATGGCAAAAACTTCACGTCCCAGCTCGGCGACTGGTGCCGCGCTCACGG
>JAFRCB010000353.1 GCA_017404585.1 Lachnospiraceae bacterium | reverse complement strand
TCCCGCAGCTCCTGCATCTCATCGAGCACCTGCTCAATATTCTCCGGCAGCATCTCTTCAAGCTGCTGACGGAGCATGCGCGCATAGAGGGGGGAACTGCCCGAGGTGGAGATTGCAACCGTAAGCTTCCCTTTCTTCACGATCGAGGGAACAATAAAGTCACAGTATTCAATATCATCGACGACGTTGACCGGGATCCCCGCCGCGCGGCAGTCCCGCGCGATCTGCCGATCGATCTCCCGCACTCCGACGGCCGCCACAACGTAATCGCCGAGCGCGAGATCTCCGCTGTCATATTCTTTCCGGATGACCCGCACACCCTCGATCTCAGTCTCCGGCGCAATCACTATTATTCTATCAGTAAACCGCTTTAAGCGCAAAATTTTATCGGCGGCGACATTGCCACCGCCGATAATCAAAAATGTTTTATCGGAAATATCTGTAAAAAACGGAAAATAACTCATCACACCTCTTTACCTGCCGAACAGGGCCTAATGCCTGGCCTCACGACTATCACCTGTCAAACAAGGCTTAATACCCCGCCGCCGTGCCTATCACCTGCCGAATACGACCTTCAGCCTCACCGTCACCATCGCTGCCATGACGCACAGCACGAAATCCGGTATAACGGTGGATAGGAACCACACAGACATGAGCTCGGCCAGTCCTATGCCGACGTCTCTGCCGACCACAAAGTTGAACATAAAGAAATAATAAATGAGTCCGCACGCATAGTAAACCATTTCTCCGCAAAATGCTGCAAATAAATACGCCCAAAAGCCCGACGCCCCCATCTTCTTCGCAACATATCCGCAGACCGCCGCTGCCGCCGCAAATCCGATAAGGAACCCAAATGTCGGCTTCAGCAGATACCCGATCCCGCCTCCATGGGCAAATATCGGTATGCCGATAAGACCTGTGATCAGATACACGATCACTGACATACAGCCTCTTTCGGCTCCCAGCAGGAAACCTGCCAGGAGCGCGAAAAAGAACTGCAGTGAAAATGTGACCTGAAACAGGCCAAGGGGTAACATGATTTTTATAAATGCCCCGACTGCCATCAGTGCGACAAACATTCCGCATAATACAATGTCAGTCGTGCGGGTCGTAGTTCTTATCATTTGAAATGATAACTCCTGTCGTCTTATTTTCCCCAGTTTATCATTTAATGCCAATACTCGTGAAGTAGTTTTACGCTTTAGCTGCACTCTTTACGCAATGCTCTCTGCTTCAGCTTACTTCAAGTTATTGCTCCTGTCGTAATGTTTTCCGCCCCAGTAAATACGATGCGCAACCTCAGCCTTGTCATTGAGCTTGACGTCTTTCATGATCCACTTGAAGAATTCATCAAATCCAGTCCTGTCGACGATGTAGCCGATATGCTCCTTGCCCTCGTATGCGTTCGGGTCGATGTACTCTTCGACATACGCGTAGGCATTCTTCACGATATCCATGATGCTCTGCTCGTCCGCCCACTTGATGAAATCCTCAGCAAGTCTCGGATTCTTCTTTCCTGTTCTGCCGAGAAGCACGAGTCTGAAGTAATGCTCCTTGCTTCTTGTCCAGGCTCTTGTCGGGCAGTAAGCTACGCAGACGCCGCAGCCGATGCAGAGGTCTGTGTCACGCACGACCTTACCGTTGACCAGAGACAACGCTCCGACGGAACGGATATTGCAGTACTTGATGCACTGCTCGCAGCCCACGCAGCGGTTCGGGTCATACTGCGGCTCGGTCATTCCGATGATTCCGAAGTCGTCCATGCGGACTTTGCCGCAGTCATTTGAACATCCTGTGAATGCGATCTTTACATGCAGGTTGTTCGGGAAAATCATCTTGTCCATTTTGCGTGCAAATTCCGTCGTGTCATAGCACCCGAACGGACACAGCCTGGACCCCGGACATGCAACCACGTTTCTTGTTCCGGATGCCGGATAGCCCTTGTCACGCTCTTCCTGATTGACGCCGGAGTCGTCGATGATCGACTGGATGGCCTTGTTGACAGCCGGCATGTCTTCAAGCGCAATTCCCGGGAGCTCGACTCCCTGGCGGTTGGTCACGAAGATCGTGCCGTTGCCGTAGGTCTCGGCAACTTCAGCGATCTTGGCCATGCTCTTCGCATTGATCACGCCGCCCGGAATACGGATTCTACTTGCAGTCTCGCCTCTGACTTTGGAGTAGCGAAACGCGTTTTTCTTAAGCTTTTTTGTATTTATATCTCTTGCCATTTCCGTACCCCCTTAATCGATCATGTCTTTACTATCGACATAGTTGAAGACCGGTCCGTCCAGACATACGTAGGTGGAGCCGATGCGGCAGTGGCCGCATTTGCCAAGGCCGCAGCACATCTTGCGTTCCTGAGATACCCAGATGTTTTTCTCCTCGAAGCCCTTCTGAAGAAGGCCCATGACGGAGAATCTCATCATAGCAGGAGGTCTGACGACGACTGCCTGCGCGTTTTTGACGTCGCGGATCGGAACGTCCGGGATGTATTTTGTTACGAGACCGATGTTGCCCTCATAGCCTTCCGGCGCGCCGTCGACTGTGAGGATGAGGTCGAGCTGGTCTGCCCAGCGCTTAAGGTCGTCCCTGAAAAGCATGTCGCCCGGGCTCTTGAATCCGACAATAACGTGCTTGTCTTTGGCGTCAGCTGTGTGGGCAAGTGCCTCAATAACGCCTCGAACCGGAGAAACACCGGTGCCGCCTGCGACGACGATGACTTCACCATTTGCATAAAGAGATGTGTCGAAACCGTTGCCGTACGGACCTCTGAGCAGGATTGTGTCGCCCGCGCTCAGCTTGAAAACTTCATCGGTGACACGCCCTACGCGGCGGATGGTCAGGTCGACAAAATCCTCACCGATGCCGCTGACGGAAATGGGAGCCTCGCCGTATTTAGGAACAGAGACCTCATAGAACTGGCCGGGCTTCACATCACCGACATATTCCATTCTGAAGGTCCATTCCTTTTCTGTGTGCTTTATGATTTCTTTGATTTTGGAAGGGAATGGTACGTAGGGGTTATTGGCTGTCATTTTGAAGCACCTCCTTCCAATTCGTTTACGGCGTCGTTCAGCTTGTTGATGCAGTTGGCAAATGAAATATACTCCGGACACACCATATCGCACCGTCCGCAGCCGACACACATGTCATAGCCGAAGCGTTTTCTGAAATCATAGACTTTGTGGAGAACTTTGAAGCGCATTCTCTCACCGTTGGTTCTTCTGTACTGTCAATCTGTGCAAATCCGGCGAGATCGAAGGCTTCTGCTTCGCTCCGTTCAACAAGAACGGCATGAAGCAAGCCGGCTACAAATACGAGAGCGAGCATCATGTTATGGCGCATCTGTTCGGCGTGGCGGAC
>JAFRCB010000352.1 GCA_017404585.1 Lachnospiraceae bacterium | reverse complement strand
TGTGATCGGTGCTGATACGATCGTTGTATATGAAGGAGAAATCCTCGGAAAACCAAAGGATCCCGATGATGCCCGCAGGATGCTCCGGGAACTCTCCGGAAATGCGCATCAGGTATATACCGGCGTCTGTGTGATAGATATGTCTTCTGACAGGAACAGAGAACATACTAAGGATCTGCGGTCGGACAACCGGGAGATTTCATTTGCAGAGCGGACCGACGTTTTTGTCGCTCCGCTGACTGATGCCGAGATCGATGCTTACATTAAGACCGGTGAACCGTTCGACAAGGCGGGATCGTATGGAATCCAGGGAACATTCGCGCGTCATATCGAAAAAATACAGGGCGACTATACAAATGTCGTCGGCCTTCCGGTCGGGAGACTCTGGAGGGAATGTCTGTCGGAAAAAGTATCCGACTGATCAATACAAACAATGGAAAGGAATTTTATGAACAGAAGAAACGCATGGGCCGCCTACAGCAATGAACGTACAAGGGCAGCCTTCAATTTTGCTGAGGAATACAAGCAGTTCCTCAACATATCCAAGACAGAGCGCGAGTGCGTGGACACGATCGTGAATGAGGCTGAAGAACGCGGATTCGTGGAGCTCGCAAGACTGATAGAGGATGGAAAGACTCTGTCCGCCGGTGACAAAGTCTATGCTGTATGGATGAACAAGACTGTTATACTTATGAAAATCGGCAGGCAGCCGATGGAAAACGGCATGAACATCCTTGGAGCACACATTGATTCTCCGAGACTCGATGTCAAGCAGAATCCGCTCTACGAGGACAGCGGACTTGCCTATCTCGACACGCATTATTACGGAGGAATCAAGAAATATCTATATGTCACTCTGCCGCTTGCCCTGCACGGCGTGATCGTCAGAAAGGACGGGACGACAGCAATCCTTAACATAGGCGAAGACGAGGACGATCCCGTATTCTTCATTTCCGATCTGTTGATCCATCTGTCCCAGGAGCAGATGGCCAAAAAGACATCTGAGGCGGTCACGGGTGAAGCCCTCGACCTCGTTGTCGGCAACAGACCCTTTATTGTTGAGGGCGGGAAAGAAGACGAGGAGGACGACGATGAAACTCTGACGCGCGGTCAGGCGTATGCGGTCCGCCAGGAAAAGGAGGAGAAGTCTGAGGCTAAAAGACTGCATGGGGCAGTTAAGAGGGCAGTCCTTGCAATACTCAAGGATGAATATGACGTGGAGGAAGATGATTTTATTTCGGCTGAGCTGGAAATCGTGCCGGCCGGAAAGGCACGTGACGCCGGCCTCGACCGCTCAATGATCCTGTCCTACGGCCAGGATGACCGTGCATGCGCGTATCCTTCACTGCGAGCTATATTTGAAACGGGCGACGTGGACCGCACAGCGTGCTGCATCCTTGTTGACAAAGAGGAGATCGGCTCTGTCGGAGCGACCGGAATGCGATCCATGTTCTTTGAGAATACGATCGCCGAGGTCATGAATCTGACCGGTACTTACAGTGAGCTCAGCCTGAGGAGATGCCTTGCGGCTTCCCGCATGCTCTCTTCGGATGTCGCGAGTGCTTTCGACCCGAATTACGCATCGGCATTTGAAAAGAAGAACATAGCTTTCCTCGGCGGCGGGATGTGCTTCCACAAGTTCACGGGAGCCCGGGGCAAGTCGGGCAGCAATGATGCCAATGCCGAGTATATAGCGCGTCTTCGGGATATACTGGATAAAAATGATATTGTATTCCAGACGTCCGAGCTCGGCCGTGTAGATCTCGGAGGAGGCGGCACGATCGCCTATATTCTTGCCCTCTACGGTATGGAAGTCATTGACTGCGGCGTTCCGGTATTAAATATGCATGCACCATGGGAGGCGACGTCCAAAGCAGATATCTATGAAACATTCAGAGGCTATCTCGCGTTTCTTGCAGATGCCTGAAAAACAAACTGCCGGCAATACCCCGACCGGATTCCCGGTCGGCGGATCGGTATGCCGCATTTGAAAGGATTTTTATGAAAACAGGAATTGTAATGGAAGGCGGCGCCATGCGCGGAATGTTCACTGCCGGTGTCATCGATGTGCTGATGGAAAATGGCATATCATTTGACGGCGGAGTCGGTGTGTCCGCGGGAGCTGTCTTCGGCTGTAACCTGAAGTCCGGGCAGCACGGAAGAGTGATCAGATATAACCTGAAATACTGCCGGGACTGGCGCTTCGCATCCATGAGATCACTGATCACGACCGGTACCCTGTACGGAGCCGAGTTCTGCTACACGGAGATTCCATATAAACTGGATCTGTTCGATATACCCGCTTACAGAGCGAACCCGATGGAATTCTACTGCGGCTGTACGGATATGGAGACAGGAAAAGCGGTCTTCAGACATCTTGAGAAAGGAGACGGCGAAGATCTCTACTGGTTCATGGCGTCCGCATCGATGCCCATAGTCTCGGAGCCGGTAAAGATACGCCACTGGAAGCTTCTTGACGGAGGTATATCCGATTCGATTCCCCTGCGGTTCCTCGAGAATAAGGGCTATGACCGGAATCTGGTCGTTCTGACACAGCCCTATAACTTTGTGAAAAAAACCAACAAGGCGCTGCCGCTTATACGCCGGGTCTATAAAGATTATCCTGCGCTCGTAAATGCGGTCGCCACTCGCCATATGCGCTACAACCGGGAGCGTGCTTACATTAAATCCAGAGCGGCGAGCGGAGATGCTTTCATCATATGTCCGCCGGAGCCGCTCAGGATAGGCTCGACCGAGCATGATCCGAGGGAGCTCATCCGCGTCTATGATATCGGAAGGCAGACGATGCTTGAGGAGCTGCCTGCGCTCAGAGAATTCTTAAATAAGCGATAAAAACGAGGGGCTGTCGCGTTAGACGGTGTTATCGCTGTATATGACAGACATTTGCAAATAACGTCTGCCATATACAGTGATGCACGCTTTAATGCGACAGCCTCTCGTATACGTTGTGCAATCTTAAATTTTTACGGCTGGCCGAGTACATTGCCCAGGAAATAGGGCATCTGCTTTCTCCACCACGGCCAGTCGTGGTTCACGTCATATCCCCAGTAATCAATCCAGGCGGGGATGTTCTTTTCGCGCAGTACGGCGTCAAGTTCTCTTGTGCTTGCCAGAAGCTCATCCTCCCATGCACCCTGACCGACGCAGATAATGATATTTGAGTTTCTGTACAGATCCATGTATGGATGGTCAGCCGGCATATTTCTAAGGAAATGGACCGGAGAGTTGTCGTAAGCCAGCGGGTCGTCCGTGTTCTTGAAGAACAGATAGGCATCATAGGCTCCGGACAGAGCAATGACCGTGTCGTAAATGTCCGGTCGGCGGAAGAAGAAGTTGGCAGCGTGAGTTGCGCCCATGCTGCAGCCTGTCGTGATGGCTCTTCCATAGGCAGCTTCGCTTCCGTTCTTTGCCCTGACGGAGGGAAGAAATTCCTCATTTACGTAGGAGAACCATCTCTCCTGCATGAGCAGACGCTCGTGCATATCGCCCCACTCGTTGGACCAGGATTCGAGATCGATGCCGTCGGGACAGACGAGCTGGATCTTGCCGGAATCGACCCATGGCGCGCAGACGTCTGTCATATTAAAGTTCTCGTAATCGAAGAAGCGACCGTTCTGGGACGGAAAGACGACCACGAGTTTCCCGGTGGTGCCGTATGTGACGAATTCCATGTCACGGCCGAGACGATAGCTGTATTCTTTAAAATATCTTTTTTCCATTTATATTCCCCTTCATGTTTTAATTTACGCTGTCAGCCGACGCTGACATTATTACGCGTTTGTGTTCCGCAAAAGACCGATATCACAGCATCGGGCAAATGCTTTCCTGCCGATTCAGTGTCCGAGCACGAAGGCTATAAATTCATTTGCCTCAGCTTCATTTTCAAGCTTTGCGGTATACATCTGATTGCCCATCGCTCCGGATAGAATTTCCGGAATGCGCTCACACATGACCATCTTGCTGCCGTATTTGGCGAGTATCTCCTCATGAGTGTGGACATAGCTGTTCTTGTCTCTGCGGCTGACATAGCAGCAGCAGTACTCTTTTTCGGGATACGGGAAAAGGCGGGCATCGGAAGTTACCATATCCGCGTAGATCTGGTAGACATCGATGCTGTGGGCAAAGTTCATCATATCCGGTGTATATCCGCCTGCCGGACGCATATTTACCTCGAGTCCGACGAAGTCTCCCTTTTTGCCTATGCCTTCCCTGTCCGCTTTGAGACGGAAGAATTCCAGATGGACGAAACGTCTGTCGGCGCCGAAAGCTTTCACCGTAGCCCTGCCGGCTTTCTTGAGACCTTCCGGAACGTCACCCGCGACATAGTACACGAGTTCCAGCTCATCATTTACGATGTCCATGATCGATGGCGGCCAGCTCGTCATAGACTCAAAGAGCGGCTCGCAGGTCGA
This sequence comes from Lachnospiraceae bacterium, assembly GCA_017404585.1. GTDB lineage: Bacteria > Bacillota > Clostridia > Lachnospirales > Lachnospiraceae > Chordicoccus. Next base: position 4,134 of record JAFRCB010000352.1, on the reverse strand, counting down.
AGATGTGATCGCGTCGTAGGAGAAGAGTTCGCCGTCGATGAATTCTTCCATGAGGTATTGAACATGCCGCGGCTCATTAAAGAATGCGGCAAGCTCTTCCTCGTTCCTTATTTTGTGTGTGTCCGAAGCACCGACGCCGATGTCCGGCTTGATTATGATGGGATAACCGACCTCCGCAACGAAGCCGAGCGCGTCCTCGAATGTAGATGCGAGATGACACTTGGCACTCGGCACATGCGCGTCGGCATAGAACTTCTTCATTGTGGATTTGTGCTTGAAATTGTTGATCCGGTCGGCTCTTATGCCTGTCGTTACATTGAAATCCGTGCGCAGACGGGCATCCTGCTCGAGCCAGTACTCATTGTTGGATTCGATCCAGTCGATCTTGCCGTACTTGAAGGAGAAGAAAGCGCAGGCCCGGAACACTTCATCGTAGTTTTCCAGAGACTCGACCTTGTAGTATTCGGTCAGGGCCCCTTTGAGCTCGCTGCTCAGATTGTCATAAGGTGTGTCGCCGATACCGAGGACACATACTCCGTTCCTCTTTAATCTGTCGCAGAAATTCCAGTAGGTATGCGGGAACTGTGGTGAAATGAAAACAAAATTCATAGATACCTCCCTGCGGCATGCGCCGCGAAGCCGAACGCCATCCGACAGATCGGCTGCTTTATAATTGACGCCGCAAAACGCGGCATATTGACTTTGAGGACATACGAAAGTATAGCACAAATGATTGGAATTGCAAATGTATCACACACTCATCGCTATTACAGATCAAGCGTATGTGACAGTTCGGACTGGCTGTTACTGCATTACGTTTCCGGCACAAAGCATCCAGTCTGAACTGTCACTTATTTACCTGTGACAGGGGTGTTTGTGACGAAAGCCGCCATGTCTGACGGCAGGTCAGAGGTGAGCTCGATCCGGTTGCCGGCAAATGGCTGGTCGAATGCCAGGGCTGAAGCGTGCAGCGCGGTCCGGCTTATTTTTATATCGGGCGAGTATGGGTGTGTAAAAGGGCCGTTTCCGTACAGGGGATCACCCAGAAGAGGATGTCCGATGTGACTCATGTGGACCCGAATCTGGTGGGTGCGTCCTGTCTCTAAGGTCAGGCGGACAAGCGAGAAGCCGTCATACAGCGCTTCGACTTTATAAGAAGTGAAGGCAGGATCGCCTCCATCCTTCGCGACCCGCTTAATGTTGCCGTCGAATGCTCTCATGATCGGGATATCCACATATCCTTCGGATTCGGCACATTCCCCCTCGCAGAGCGCGAGAGACACTTTGGTCCGTGTGCCCCGGGCTGCCTGTGCATCCATGAGCCCTACCGCAGACCGGCTTTTTCCGAAAAGCAGAAGACCAGACGTGTCCTTATCCAACCTTCCGATCGTCCGGATTTCGTGAGGCTCTTTTTTCTGCTCAAAGTAGTACGCAAGACGGTTGGCCAGCGAGTCGGCGTAGTGACCGTGGGTCGGATGGACAACGATGCCGGCAGGTTTATTTATACATATGAGGTCTTCATCTTCATAGACGATGTCAAGCCGGCCCTCGGTCGGAATAATTCTGTCGGGCGCGTGGTCGGTGATGACTACGCGCAGTATATCCCCCTCATGAAGGATGCGGTTCACCCAGGCGACTTCACCGTTGACTGTAATACCGTCCGGAGTTTCATACTTGGCTCTGGCAACATCGTGGGCAACGAGCTTCCATTTGTACAAAATGACGTCTCTTGCGGGTCTGCCATCATCCGCATGACCGGCAGTGTATGTGAGGATCCGTCTGGACTTAGGTCTGCTGTCAGTGTCGTAAATTATATGGCGCATATCTGATTGCTCCAACAGGCGTTTTCTCTATACTGTACCATGTTTTCCGGGAATGTCAAAGCGGGTTCCGTATTCGGTCTCAAATCATTCCGGGAGAAATAATGTCTGCGAGAGGACTTATGAAACATCGCTTATACCCGTCAGAAGTGCCGCACGTTTGCGGAGAATTTTTAACAATCAGGATAAATGATTTGAAAAATGTCAGTTTTGACAGTATCATAGATGTTGTGATATTATACCGATTTAACTGCGGGTGAGAGATGACCACTGGCTGCAGGTCATGCCGCAGTATACATTAATATATATAGAAACGCCGAAAAAAGGTGTCTTGAGGGAAAAATGAAAGCGAAGAAATTAATTGCTCTCGGCCTTCTGGCTTTTATGCTGGCAGGCTGCGGTATGCCGAAAGTAGATTACAATGGGGTCGATTCGCCTCTGTTCGTAAAAGATGAGTCCGGTGCGGCAGCGTCCGGCAACGAGTCAGTGACCGGATCGGCAGGAACCGCTTTGTCTGACAGCACTACGGCAGAGTCACCGGTCACAGACAGCGTGGGTATGGCAGGCGGGAGAATTGAAAGCAGAACAGATAATAAAACAGACAGTAAGCTGACAGACAGCCTGACAGATTCGATCCCGACCGAGTCCTCTGTCGCGTCAGGCAGTGTTAAGAACGATACACTCTCGAAAGATAGCCCGGTGCAGCTTTCAGTTGAGAGAGTGTCGATAAATGACTATGAGTATGATTCCAGAGAGGATGTATCCTACCTGGGTTCGACTGTCCAATATCTGACTCTCGGAGAGGATGATGGGGAAGAGTACGAGAAGCTTGCTACCCGTCTGGAAACGCTGTCGGATGATACAATAGCTGCCTGTGAGGACACATTTGATGAGCTGCTTGATGAGGCGAAAGAAGCATATGCGGATGACAAGAATGATTTCCAGACTTATGAACTGAAGCTTACGGCGGTGCCGGTCAGAACAGATTCCAGCATATTCAGCTATTATGAAAAGACCACGTTGACAGGCGGAGAACGTGATGAGGTGAGTCTGGCAGCCCACACTGTGGACAGTAAGACCGGACGAGAGCTGACACTGTCGAAAGTTATTACCGACACGGATCTTCTCCCGGAACTTCTTGCAAAACGGCAGAAAGAGTCATATCCCGATATTTCCGATGACGTGTTTGAAGATCTTCTCGGTGAATATGAGGACAAGGACTACATCTGGACGCTCGGCTATGACGGGATCACATTCTATTTTGTTCAGGATGGCGAGGTCATGGCTCTTACAATACTGCGCTCTGAGGAGAAGAAACTGTTCAGACCGTTGGGTGAAAGCGTGCCTTCCGGCTATGCTGTCGGGCTTGACATGTCCCAGGCATTTACATTTGACTTCGATGATGACGGTGAGGCCGATGTCCTTACGATCGAGGGGAATGAGGGCGAAGAATATGGCTATGACGGCGTGAATGTCACGTTGAATGACGAATCCGCCAGGGCAAGTTTCATCAGTAATTCAATGATACCGACGTATGTGCACACAGAGGACGGAGATTATATTTATCTCTTCTGCACCGGGGACAGTGATTATCAGCAGCTGAATATATTCAGCCTCGGCAAAGGTGTGCCGTCTTACAGCGGCCACGTGGATAATGCCGGAAAGTCCAACAGCTATGATGCCGAGACAGATCTTAGCAGCGAAGTTCTGCTGACCGATCCCGAGTCGTTCGAACTGGCTTCCAACATGGATATTCTCAGCACGTACACCGCCGGAAGATCCTATTTTGTCGGAGCTGACGGCATTCCGAAATCTGATGACACATATTACTATGTTCACAGCAATCTGGTCCTTGAAAGCAAAGAGAATATTTCGTGCAGTATCGTAAACGAACGCGGACGGGTTACGAAAAAGAAGCAGACGATCAAATCCGGGACCGAGTGGACGATCTACAGGACCGACGGTGAGAAGACTGTTGATCTGATCCTTTCTGACGACAGAATCGCGCGCGTGACGGTCGATTCCTCGAATTGGCCGCAGACTATTGACGGAGAGGACATCTCTGATCTGTTTGACGGCGTGAGATTTGCCGGATAACCAAGTGGGGGTATATAATTTGGGTAAAGACGATGAAATGATGGAGGGCATCGGTAAGGAGCCTTCTGCAAATACAAGCGAGACCGCAGAACATGATAAGTCCGCGCCGGCGAGGCGCCGCGCGGATCGGCCGGGCAGCGGCGGTGAGACGAAGCCGCGCAGGAAAAAGCGACCGGCTGAGAGTGCCGACGAGGCAGCGCCGCGCAGGAAAAAGCGG
>JAFRCB010000351.1 GCA_017404585.1 Lachnospiraceae bacterium | reverse complement strand
TTTAATTTTCTTATAATCCGAGTAACAAATAAAACAAAAACAGGGAGGAAAAGAAGATGAAGATCGGATTTATTGGACTTGGAATTATGGGAAAGCCGATGGCGAAGAACCTGCTCAAGGCAGGCTTTGAAGTAGTGGCATACACACACAAGCAGGCGACAATCGACGAACTGGTCTCATGCGGCGCTGAAGCAGGCACAAGCGGAGCATATCTTGCTGCCAGATGTGACGCGATCGTCACGATGCTTCCGAATTCACCGAACGTCCGCGACGCGGTCTTCGGCAGGAACGGCATCGTAGAAGGCGCTCATGAAGGTCTTGTACTCATTGATATGAGTTCTATCGATCCGACCGAGAGCAAAAAGATCGCAGCCGAGCTTGAAAAGAAGGGCATCGATATGATCGACGCTCCGGTATCCGGCGGCGAACCCATGGCAGTTGCAGGCACACTTTCCGTCATGGTCGGCGGAAAGGAAGAGACTGTTGAGGCCATGAGGCCGGTGCTCTCCGCTATGGCTTCCTCCGTTGTATACGTAGGTCCCATCGGCTCAGGCAATGTCGCAAAGCTGGCTAACCAGATGATCGTCGGCATCAATATCGCCGCATGCTCCGAGGCATTTACATTTGCCAAAAAGATGGGAACCGATCCGGAGCTTGTCTATCAGGCTATCCGCGGCGGCCTTGCCGGTTCAAATGTCATGAATGCAAAAGTCCCCATGATGATCGACGGCAATTACACCCCGGGTTTCCGCATCAACCTTCACACAAAGGACCTCACGAACGCCCTGAATGCCGCTCACGCGATCAACTCTCCCGCTCCGTTCACAGCTTCTGTCATGGAAATCTTCCAGTATCTGAATGCTATGGGATGCGGCGCGGATGACCACGACGCGATCGTAAAATATTACGAAGCTATCTCCGGCACATCTGTTGTCGCAGATAAATAAACATTGAAACTGAATGCTGCTGAAAATCGCGGCCGCTGTGCGAAAGACTGAAGCGGTCCGTCGGATCTTTACTGAATATAAAACGGCCGCCAGCCTCTGCACGAGGATGGCGACCGCTTTGTCAGTGGAAAGGACAAATTATGGGAAGAATCTGTATTCAGATAACTGAAAAGGACAATGTAGCCATCGCAATCCGCGATATAGCCAAAGGCACAGAAATCATGCCCGGCGTCGTGACCGTGGAGGACATCCCGCAGGCACACAAGATTGCCCTCACGGACTGTCCGAAGGGAACAGAAATCTATCGTTACGGAGTATGTCTCGGAACGACCGGGTGCGATGTTCCGAAAGGAGGCTGGATCAACGAGAAGAACCTGATCATGGCCCCTGCCCCGGACCTCGATCAAATGGAATTCGGGACCAATATCGTGACAAAACTGCCCGAGCCGCCGGTAAAGACCTGGGAAGGATACAGAAATCCGAACGGCGGACCTGCAGGCACAAGAAACATTCTGGCCATCAACACGACTGTACAGTGCGTCGCGGGTGTCCTCAATGTGGCCCTGAGGCGCATTAAGAGCGAGCTTCTCCCCAAATATCCGACTGTCGACGACGTCATCGCCATCAACCATCAGGACGGCTGCGGCGTTGCGATCGACGCTCCGGACGCCCAAGTCCCGCAGCGCATCATTCGCAACATAGCAATGCATCCGAATTTCGGCGGTGTCTTCATGCTGGTATCCCTCGGCTGCGAAAAATTTACGCCGGACCGCTTCTGCGAGTGGTGGCCTGAGAAGAATAATCCGGAGAACGTTATCGTTCTTCAGAACTATAAAGGATTTGCAAATGTCATGAACGCCATCATCGAGATGGCCGACAAAAAACTGCAGATACTCAACGAGAGAAAGCGCGAGACCCTGCCGCTCAGTGATCTTCTTGTCGGCATGCAGTGCGGCGGTTCCGACGCGTTCTCCGGCATCACAGCCAACCCGACGGCAGGCTACGCTGCAGACCTCATCGTGAGCGGCGGCGGCACCGTCATGTTCTCTGAAGTCACCGAAGTCCGCGACGGTGTTCAGTTCATTGCCCACCGCTGCGTGGACGAGAAAGTCGGAGCCCGCCTTGTCGAGGAGATGAAGTGGTACGACAACTACCTCTGCATGGGAGGTGTCGACCGCGGTGCCAATACAACTCCTGGCAACAAAAAGGGCGGTCTGTCCAATATCATAGAAAAGTCCATGGGCTCCATAGCCAAATCCGGCTCATCCCCGATTGTCGAAGTCCTGTCCCCGGGCGAGAGACCGACTAAACACGGAGAGATATTTGCAGCCACGCCTGCGTCCGACCTCTTCTGCGGTCCCAGCCAGCTGGCATCCGGCATGGGCCTTGAGGTATTCATGACCGGGCGCGGAACCCCCTACGGACTTGCTGCCGCCCCTGTCATCAAGCTTTGCTCAAGGAATGAGATGAAAGACCAGTGGTATGACATCATCGATTTCAACGCGGGTCCGGCTGCGACCGGCGAGCGAACGATTGCCGAGCAGGGCACGGAACTCTTTGAGTATATCCTCGATGTAGCAAGCGGAAGGAAAAAGCCCTACACGGAACAGTACGGTCTTTACAATGACCTGTGTATCTTCAACCCGGCACCGATCACCTGATCAACAGACTGAAGCGCGCCTGAATTTGCCCAATCCTGCAGGACCGGACCTGACTGTCAGATGTGCCTACTGCAGGAAGGCCGGCATTGCCGGATACCGCCGGTAAAACTTAAATTGTACTTTAAACATTACCAATTTGAAGGAATTGTAATTTATGGGAAAAATCGCTTTATTTGTACCACGCACCGAGATGGCAGCGATTGCCCGAAATCTTATTGCAGAGAAACCGTACGGCATATCAGAAGTCAAAACGATCCGCACAGATCTCGCTGTCGGTGAGGCAAGCCTGGCCGCCGCGAACGGCGCTACAATTATTATCGCCCGCGGTCTCCAGGCCTCTCTGATACGAGAGAATATAAATGTACAGGTCGTTGAGATCGTGATGACCGCTCAGGAGATGGCTCTTCTCGTCAAGGAGGCCAAACGCCTCGTGAAAAAGGATCGGCCTGTCATCTCCGTCATAGGGTTCGAGAACATGTTCAGCGACATGTCATATTTCAACGAGATATATGACATAGAACTGAGACGATACCTTGTCCCGATGGGGGAGAGGATCGAAGATGCCGCCCGCATGGCATTGGACGAAAGGCCGGATGTCGTGATAGGCGGAGAAACGGTCGTAGAGATGGCCGGCAAAGACGGGATACCGGCGGTATTCTTTACCGCGACCGAGGATTCCCTCCGCAACGCCATGGAAAACGCGATTATTCTCGACCGGGCTATGGAATCCGAGAAGAATCACGCCGCACAGATAGACACCCTGCTGGACTATTCTTTTAACGCGATCGTCCGCATTGCTCCGAACAGAAAAATCCTCTCTGTGAACTCCAGAATGTGCGATATTCTGGAATCCCGAGAGGAAGACCTCACCGACAGAAATGTGCAGACCGTCTTTCCCGAGCTCTCGGACGAGAGTCTTCGCCGGGTCTTCGACAGGGGCGAAGAGTACGTGCTTCTCATGCAGATCAATAAAGTCAGGATGATCACTGAGCTCGTGCCTGTATGGTCTTCCGGTCACGTGGACAGCGCTGTTATGACAAGCCACCGCGTGCGCGAGGAGGGCGTAACGCGAAGCCCGATCGACCGTCATAACACTAACCTCCTTATGCCGGCGGCATCCTCACATTTTAACAACATCGTTCAGGAATCCTCCGCGATGAAACGGACCGTGGAGCTCGGGAAAATCTTTGCGACTTCCCCGTTTCCGGTCCTTCTCGAAGCGGAAGCAGGCCTGCATGTCCGAAATTTTGCTCAAAGCATGCACAACATCGGTCCGCGACGCGGAAGGCCCTACATTGAGGGCGACTGCAGAACAATGACAAAAGACGCACAGATGGACCGCTTCTTCAGGGACGGAGGTCTTCTGGACACAGCAGGAGACGGCACTCTGGCAATTCTCAATATTGATTCGGCGGACGAACGCTTCTTCGCAAGGCTTCTGCCCATTTTTTCACGGAGGAGAGTCAAGGTCATCTGCACCAGCAGAGTGCCGATTGAAGAGCTTTTCCGGCAGGGTCTGATCGGAGAGGAGGCATACTCCTACCTGGCAGCCCTCCGCATACACATTCCACCGCTCCGTGAACGTCCCGAGGATCTTGAGCATTTTATCACACTGTATTTCCGGCGTGCCTACGAGCGTCAGGGTCGTTTCCATGTCATGACAAAAAGCGCAAGAGAATATCTCATGAACTGCCGCTGGCCGGGAAACGAAGTTCAGGTCCATGTATTTGCCGAACGGCTTGTGCTCACAAGCGCCAAGCGGTCGATCGACGAAATATCCGTGCGCCAGGCAATGGAGCAATTCAATCATTACAGAAACATCGATCCGGACATTTCGCCACAGAATGCAAGCCTCTCCTTCGTGAATCACGCAGAAGACGGCAAAGACAGTTCTGTCCAATATCTCACATATGCAGACCGCGAGCGCAGAAAGATCCGTGAGGCTCTTTCGGATAACGGCGGGAACCGTCAGCTGACAGCGAAAGCGCTCGGCATAAGCACGACGACCCTCTGGAGGAGAATGCAGAAATACGGGATACGCCCGGATGAACAGTAAGGCACGCATCCTCCCGCACCCGAACTTACGCAACAAAGAACTCTCCCACCTTAGCGGTGGAGGTTTCTGCCACTGAAATAACAGGTAATACACCATGACATCTTTCACTGAATTACTGAATCTCGAAGGACTCATGTTCCTGTGCGCGGTCTGCGGCATAATCATGAAGCGGAGAAAGGTCATCCCCGACAAGGCCAGGGAGGTTCTCACAGATCTTGTCATGAACCTTATTCTCCCCGCCAGCATCATTCACTCTTTCGAAATGGAGTTCAACCTGACCGTTCTCCAAAAGTTCGCGATCATACTCATCATCGCAGTCATTTCTCAGTTCATCAGTATGCTCTGCGCGAACTTATTCTGGAACACGCAGCCGGAAAATCTGAAAGCCGTCTTTCAGTACGGGACGCAGGTCTCGAATGCCGGCTTTCTGGGGCTCCCTGTCACAGAGGGCGTCCTCGGAGCAGAAGGCCTCATGTACGCAAGTGTCTTCCTGGTTCCTCAGCGGATCGTCGTGTGGACCGCGGGCACCGCGTATTTCACAAGGTCGGCAGACTGGAAGGACACTTTTAAAAAGCTGGCCAAAAATCCCTGCATCATCGCGGTCTACATAGGCTTTTTCCTCATGCTGACGCAGCTTCGGCTGCCGGTCATAATCGAGAACACGCTGGTCAAACTCGCAGCCTGCACAACGCCGCTCACCAGCATACTGATCGGAATCATGGTCGCTGATGTTGATTACCGGACTCTGCTCAGTCCGATGATGTTCGTCCTCGTCTTTGTCCGTCAGCTGCTGCTTCCCGGTCTGGTCTATCTTGGCTGCCTGCTTCTTCACATTGACCCCCTCCTCACCGGGGTGTCAGTCCTTCTCGTGGGCATGCCGGTCGGAAGCACCGCGCCGATCCTCGCAGCCAAGTACGGAGGCGACTATGTATTTGCAGGCAAGTGCGTGATCCTGTCCACGGTGCTCTCGCTTTTCACCGTGCCTCTGTGGTGCCTCATAATGAGCATATAAAAAAG